>NZ_JBANRJ010000001.1:790000-1030000 GCF_037154075.1 Sphingobium aromaticiconvertens | reverse complement strand
CCGTGCGCCGAACGCCGGTGACAAGCCACGCTTCACCCCGCAATCGCGCGGCAAGGCGACCGGCGGTATAGCCCATGCCCAGGATCAGAAGATGGGGCATGGCGCGCGCCTGTCAGACCGTGAAGCTCTCACCGCAGCCACAGCTGCCCTTTGCATTGGGATTGTTGAAGACGAACCCAGCCGTGAAATCATCTTCCACCCAGTCCATCGTCGATCCAACCAGATAAAGGACCGAAGCGCCATCGATGTAGAGAATGCCGCCGGGCGTCTCGATCTTTTCGTCGAACCTGGCCTCTTCCGTCACATAGTCGACCGAATAGGCAAGGCCCGAACAGCCACGCTTGGGCGTCGACAGCTTGACCCCGATCGATCCGTCAGGAGCGCTGGCCATCAACTCGCCGACACGAGCCTGCGCGTTAGCCGTCAGGATAACGGCGGAAGGACGGGCACGGACTTTCGTTTCGACGGCCATTACAACATTCCCAGTTCGAGCTTTGCCTCGTCGCTCATCTTGGCCGGATCCCATGGCGGATCCCAGACGAGGTTGACCTCCACATCGCCAACACCTGGCACCGCGCCGACGCGCAGTTCGACTTCAGCCGGCATGGATTCGGCGACCGGGCAGTGCGGCGTGGTCAGCGTCATGGTCACGACCGCATGGCCACCATCGGCAACATCGACACCATAAATGAGGCCAAGATCATAGATATTGACCGGAATTTCCGGATCGAAGATTTCCTTGAGCGCGTCGATGATCGCATCATAAAGATCGCCACCCGGCTCGCCGACCGCGATCGGCGTGGGCTTGGCCGCCAGAAAACCATCGAGATAATCGCGCTTGCGCTCGCCTGTTTCGGGTGCAGCATCGTCCACGCGAACCTTATGGGGGGCTTCGACCGTTTCCACTTCCTCTATCATGATCTTGCGCTCTTCCGCCTTACCTTCAGTCATTGGCAAAAATCTTCCTTACGCGCTGTATGCCCTTTACCAATGCATCCACGTCGCTTTGGTCGCTGTAGATGCCGAAGCTCGCACGTGCTGTTGCCTCCACGCCCAGATGCCGCATCAGCGGTTGCGCGCAATGGTGCCCAGCGCGGATCGCGACGCCCGCTTCGTCCAATATGGTGCCGACATCGTGCGGATGCACCCCCTCCACCTCGAAAGAGAGGATGCCGGCTGAATCCTCCGGGCCAAAGACCCGCACGCTGTTGAGACTTTCCAGCGCCGCACGCGCTTCCCCCACCAGCGCGCATTCATGCGCGTGGATGGTGGCGAGGCCGATCGCGTTCACATAGTCGATAGCGGCAGCAAGACCGACAACGCCGACGATATGCGGCGTCCCCGCCTCGAACCGCGTGGGCGCTGCGGCATAGGTCGTCTTTTCGAACGTCACCTTGTCGATCATCGAGCCACCACCCTGATAGGGCGGCATCGCGTCCAACAGATCAGCCCTGCCCCACAGCACGCCGATGCCGGTCGGGCCATATAGCTTGTGCGCGGAAAAGACGTAGAAGTCGCAGTCGAGCGCCGCCACATCAACGGCAAGGCGTGGCACCGCCTGACAGCCGTCGATCAATATCTTGGCACCGACAGAATGAGCGATGTCGGCGGCGCGACGGCAATCAAGCACCGACCCCAGCACGTTGGAGACATGGGCGAGCGCGACCAGCTTATGTTCCGGCCGTATCATGGTCGCCATCGCGTCCAGGTCGATCTTCCCGTCCTCGGTCAACGGAACGACGTCGATATGCGCGCCGACCCGATCGGCGACGATCTGCCAGGGGACGATATTGCTGTGATGTTCGAGCGTGGAAAGAAGGATGCGGTCGCCCGCCTTCAACTGTTCACCCGCCCAGCTATGCGCTACAAGATTGATCCCTTCGGTTGCGCCGCGCGTGAAGACGATCTCCGCATCCGATGCCGCGCCGATGAACGCCGCGACCTTCCGCCGGGCCGCTTCAAAGGCAAGTGTCATATGGGCCGAGCGCTCGTAAACCCCGCGATGCACGGTCGCATACTCCTCGCCATAGGCGCGGGCGATGGCGTCGATGACGGATTGCGGCTTCTGCGCGGTGGCCGCGCTGTCGAGATAATGCCAGTCGAGAACGCCGGGAAAATCGGCGCGCAGGCTGAGGCGTTCGGGCGCAAGGATCGTGCTCATGCCAGCGCCCCCAGCTTGGCCAGCGCTGCCGCTTCAAGTGCTTCGCGCACGGCTTCGTCCTCGACACTGTCGAAGACCCCGGCGACAAAGGATCGCAGCAGCAGGGTCTGGGCCAAGACCGGGTCCATGCCCCGCGACGCCATGTAAAAGAGCGCCGCCTTGTCCAGTTCGCCCACGGTCGCGCCATGCGCGCACTTCACGTCGTCGGCGAAGATTTCCAGTTCCGGCTTGGCGTTGGCGGTGGCGGTGCGGTCAAGCAGCATCGCCTTGACCGACTGGAAGGCGTCGGTCCGCTGTGCGTCGCGCGCCACGGCGATCTTGCCCAGATAGCTGCCGGTCGCTCGCCCCGCCAGAACAGAGCGGATGGTCTGCCCGCTCGTGCCGTCCGGCTGCGCGTGGGTGACGTTGGTTATGATCTCCAGCGTCTGTTCGTCGCGACCGATGATCGCGCCGCCCAGCTCGAAATGCGCGCCCTGCCCCAACGTGACGTCGATCGACACCCGGCCAAAACGCCCGCCGATGTTGAGTATATGCATGTCGCAACGCGCGCCATCACCGACGCGCACTACATAATCATGGATCGCGATCCCGCCATCGGCTGCGTCCTGCAACAGATGATGATGCGCGCTTTCCCCGGCAGGCACGTCGATCCGCGTCGGCGCGCCGAGCGGCCAGACAGTCGCCACCGCATCGAGATCGCTATAGCGCCACGCTTCATCGCGCCGGGTCGGAAGGGCGAGAGCATTCACGCCGCCAGCACCTCGGCATAACCCTCACGCTCCAGGTCCAGCGCCAGTTCGGGACCGCCCGACTTGACGATCCGGCCACCGGCCAGGACATGGACGAAGTCCGGCGTCACATAGTCGAGCAGCCGCTGATAATGGGTGATGAGCAGCACAGCCTTGTCGGGCCGACGCATGATCGCGTTGATGCCCGCGCCCACCGTCTTGAGCGCGTCGATGTCCAACCCGCTGTCGGTTTCGTCGAGGATCGCCAGCTTGGGATCAAGGATACCCATCTGCACCATCTCGGCCCGCTTCTTCTCACCGCCAGAAAAGCCGACATTCACCGGACGCTTCAGCATCTCCATGTCGAGGCCCAGCAGAGCCGCCTTTTCCTTGGCCAGCTTGATGAATTCGCCGCCGCTCAGTTCCTTTTCACCGCGCGCGCGGCGCTGGCTATTCAGGCTTTCGCGCAGGAATTGCAGGTTGGAAACGCCGGGAATCTCGACCGGATATTGGAAGCCCAGAAACAGGCCCGCCGCAGCGCGCTCATGCGGCGCCTTGTCGAACAGATCCGCGCCCTCGAACGTGGCCGTCCCGGCCGTCACCTCATAACCCGGACGACCGCCCAGCGTGTAGGCGAGCGTCGACTTGCCCGCACCGTTCGGTCCCATGATGGCGTGGATTTCGCCTGCGTTGATGGAGAGCGACAAGCCCTTGAGGATCGCCTTGCCGTCGATTTCGTTCGCGAGGTTTTCGATTCTCAGCATTTTTTATCCTTCATGCGCGCGCTGGAGCGTCCGGGCGGTCCAGAAGGCCATGTCACGGACATCGCCCGGCGCAGGAAACAGCGTGTCGATATGCCGCTTGATCGGCATATAGGGCCACCAGTCGGCACCCGGTTCCGGCGCGCCCTTTTCCAGCAGGCCAACGACGAATTCGCTGACTGGTCCCATACGGGCGAGGTTCGGCGCCTTCGCCTTGTGAAATGCCTTGTCGGTCCGCAGCTTCTCGGTCATCGCCTTGTCGCTCGCTTCAAGCGTCGCACGGCTTTCCACCTGATAGGCATCGAGATCGCCAAAATCCTTGCGCGCGCGGGGTTCCAGTTCGCCCTCTTCCAGCTCATAATCTTCGGTCAGGATACGGATCGCGGCGGTCCATGACTGGCCATTGCCGACATCCTCCGCGAAATCCGCGAGGGCATCCTGAATATCGTCTTCGTCGCTCAACCTACAGATCCTTCAAGTGAAATACCGAGCAGCTTCTGCGCCTCGACCGCGAACTCCATCGGCAGTTGCTGGAGCACCTCCCGCGCGAAGCCATTGACGATCAGGCTCACCGCCGTTTCCTGATCGAGACCGCGTTGCATGGCGTAGAAAAGCTGATCGTCCGAAATCTTCGACGTCGTCGCCTCATGCTCGATCTGGGCAGAGGGATTGCGGACTTCTATATAGGGGACGGTGTGCGCGCCGCACTGGTCGCCCAGCAAAAGGCTGTCGCACTGGGTGAAGTTGCGGACGCCCTCCGCCGTCGGCCCCACGCGAACGAGGCCGCGATAGGTGTTATTCGATCGGCCCGCGCTGATCCCCTTGCTGACGATGGTCGATCGCGACCCCTTGCCCAGATGGATCATCTTGGTGCCGGTGTCGGCCTGCTGCATATTGTTGGTGAGCGCGACCGAATAAAATTCGCCGACGCTATTCTCGCCCGCCAGCACGCAGGACGGATATTTCCAGGTGATGGCGCTGCCGGTTTCGACCTGCGTCCAGCTCACTTTGCTGTTCTTGCCCTGGCACAGCGCCCGCTTGGTCACGAAATTATAGATGCCGCCCTTGCCCTCGGCATCGCCGGGATACCAGTTCTGGACGGTCGAATATTTGATCTCCGCATCGTCCAGCGCAACCAGTTCGACCACGGCGGCGTGCAACTGATTTTCGTCGCGCATCGGCGCGGTGCAGCCTTCGAGATAGCTGACATAGCTGCCCTCATCCGCGACGATCAGCGTGCGTTCAAACTGCCCCGTATTTTCCGCATTGATGCGGAAATAGGTGCTGAGTTCCATCGGGCAGCGCACGCCCTTGGGAATATAAACGAAGGTGCCGTCGGAGAAGACGGCGCAGTTGAGCGTCGAAAAATAATTGTCGTGCATCGGCACGACCTTGCCCAGCCACTTCTTGATAAGCTCAGGATATTCACGCACCGCTTCGGAGATGGAACGGAAGATAACGCCCGCCTCTTCCAGTTCCTTGCGGAAGGTCGTGGCGACGCTGACGCTGTCGAACACGGCATCGACCGCGACGCGACGGCTCCCCTTCACGCCCGCGAGCACTTCCTGCTCGGCGATCGGGATACCCAGTTTCTTGTAGGTAGCCAGGATTTCCGGGTCCAGCTCGTCCAGCGAGTTCAGCTCGGCCTTCTTCTTCGGCTCGGCGTAATAATAAGCGTCCTGATAGTCGATCGGCGGTACGTTGAGCTTCGCCCAGTTCGGCGCCTCCATCTTCTGCCACATGGCGAACGCCTTCAGCCGCCAGTCCAGCAGCCATTGCGGCTCCTTCTTCTTGGCGGAGATGAAACGGACGGTATCCTCGTTCAGCCCCTTGGGCGCGAAGTCCTGCTCAATCGTGCTGGACCAGCCATGTTCGTAGGTCGACGCGCGATCGGCGGCCTCCTGCGCTTCGCGGTTACGAACGGAGATATCTTCGGTCATGCGGGTTCTCGAACTAAACTGGCAATACTGACCCCGGCCAGCGCGGAGCGGACGGCAACATTGGCGATATTCATATGCGGTTTGATGCGGCAATCGGGTTCGAGCGTGCAGTCATGCGCGCCATGCTCCACGCAGGCCGTCATGGCGATCGGTCCCTCCACCGCCTCGACCACGTCGGCCAGGCTGATGGCAGCGGCTGGGCGAGAGAGACGCACGCCCCCGCCGGTCCCACGCGACGATTCGAGCAATCCGGCGGACGACAGACGGCTGACCAGCTTTTGCGCGGTCGGCAACGGAATGCCGGTTTCGGCGCTCAACGTCGTCGCATTCATCTTCGCGCCTCCGCAATTGCGCGCGGCGGCCGACATCATGACGACGGCATAATCGGCAAAGCTGGACAAGCGCATGCGCGAACTTCACATCCTGTTGCGAACGATTCTTACAATCGGACCATTTCGATCCGATTGGCATGTGGTCGCGTCAGCCACGCAAATCAACCCCTTTTATGCGGGTCTTGTTCAACTCACCCGGTTGAGCGCCACAACATCGCCACCAAGCGAGCGACGGAGCAGGGTGAGTTGCGCCACGGCAGACGGCTCGCTCAAAAGCTGATGCGGGGTCAGGCCGATGAAATGCTTGATTTCCCGGATGAAGTGCGACTGGTCATAAAAGGTGCCATCGTCGCACAAGGCTTGCCAACTCTCCCGGTCGATGGCGATCCGGGCAGAACAACGCAATGCCCTGTATTTACGCGCGAGCAGCTTTGGTGGCGCGCCATAGAAACGATTAGTGAGTCGCGCCAATTGTCGTGCAGAAACGCCGGTGGCCTGCGCCAACACTTCTACACGAGGTGAGGGTTCGTCGGTCAGCCAGTGATCGACGGCCTCCAGCAACCGCCAGGTCGCAGGAGGCAGCGGCTCGATACGCTCGGCCAGAAAGGCCCATACCATTGCCACAATGGCGTCGTCATCCAGCGCCTCATCCTGCAAGGCTTCAAGCAGTTCAGTATAATCCTGCCCATGGTCGGCAACCATGTCGCATAGCCGGTCAGCCATCATGCTGGTGTCAACACCATGAAGAACCATCCAGCCCGCCGGCAACAGCGAGACACCAACGACCCGTGCCGGTCCTTGAAGAACGAACCGCGTTGCGCCCAACGTAGGCCCTAGCAAGCAAACCCGCGGTGTCGCTGCATTTGCCCCATCCTGAAAATGATAGCGCCCTTCCCCCGCCAACATGAAGCGCAACTGAGGAACGTCCGCGCGGGTCACATCCGCATAGTCTTCAGCATCCACGGTAAAAATATAGATCGAGCCAAAATAGGGCCTCACGGCAGCGGGTGGCGCGAAATAGCGCAGCCGTACCGGCCCCTGTGCACCATCAACCTTATAAGATAATGCCCCTCGATCATCGGCAACGGCTGCGCCAGCCATCACGGGTAATTCTATCGTGCCCTGTTCCCGTCCCATTCTTGCTTTCCGCCCCCGGATTAAAGCTTTATTGCGCCGGTGACTGACCATAAGCAAGTATTGGTTGCTAAAAAGATCATTTACGCGGCCAGCTATGCTTGGGCGGCAAAAAATGGCCCGGCGGACAAGCCACCGGGCCAGGAAAAGGTCTCTATGGCAGTTAACCTAGAGCCTTCGGGTCGCATGGTTCCTGTACCCCCGAATCAGAGTAACTTTATTGGATGGATTCGACATCCACCGAAACTTTCAGGCAGAAAATGAACGAATTTTCGTCATAAAATGGCACAGAAGTCGCATAGTGGCTATCAGGCAACAGTGACTCGACGGGGTTCAAACCTGCTGCCATAGGACGCTGATGATCTATCCTCTTGTTCGCCCCTTTTTTTTTGCGCTGGATGCTGAGCGCGCGCATCATCTTTCGCTTGCCCTGTTACGACTGATGCCCACTCCAGCGCCGTTGCCCATAGATCCGGTATTGACTCAGCAGGTGGCGGGCATCGCCTTTCCCAACCCGGTCGGACTGGCTGCGGGCTATGACAAGGATGGGCTGGTCGCGCACAAGATGCATGGTCTGGGCTTTGGTTTTGCGGAACTGGGCACGCTGACGCCCCTGCCACAAACAGGTAATCCGCAACCCCGCCTGTTCCGGCTGGTGCAGGATCGCGCGGTCATCAACCGTATGGGCTTCAACAATGGCGGACAGGCAGCGGCCATGAAGCGACTGGCCGCTCATGGCACGGCTACAGGCGCGCGGCCCATTATCGGCATCAATATCGGCGCGAACAAGGACGCTGTCGATCGCGTTGCCGATTATGTCACGGGCGTGCGGACCATGGCTCCGCTGGCGGATTATCTGACGGTCAATATCTCTTCTCCCAACACGCCCGGCCTGCGCGCCTTGCAGGATCGGGCGGCGCTTGACGAACTGTTGGGCGCGGTGATGGCCGCGCGGGGCAACGACGGAACGCCCATCTTCCTGAAAGTCGCCCCCGACCTTGAGCCAGCCGATGTTGAAGACATCGCCGCTGCATGCCAGGACCACCGAATCGACGCGCTTATCGTGTCGAACACGACGATTGCCCGGCCAGCGCTGCGTTCCGCCCATGCGCGCGAGACGGGCGGTCTGTCGGGTGTTCCGCTGCATGACATGGCCCTCGCCCGTTTGCGCGATTTTCGCCGGGCACTTGGCAATCGCCTGCCCTTGATTGGTGTTGGCGGCATCGCCACCGCCGATCAGGCCTATGCGCGTATCCGTGCGGGGGCGTCGCTGGTGCAGCTCTACAGCGCGCTTGTCTATGAAGGTCCGATGCTGGCGAAGCGGATCAATGCGGGCCTCAAGACGCTGATGGCGCGCGACGGATTTACCCGGATCAGCGAGGCCGTCGGCATCGACGCCTGATCTGCGAGCGGGAGGCAGGGGGCCAGCCCCGGCGTTTTGGCCCCTTGCCCGCCCGCGTCCCGTCGGTAGGGTGGCGGGCATGACATCCCGCCTGTTGCGCCTGACGGCCGCCCTCGCCCTTTCCGTTTCCTTGCCCATCCTCGCTCCGATCGCGGTTGCGCGGGAAGCCAGTGCCAGTATCGGCACTGTATCCTCGGCTGATCCCCGCGCAGCCGAGGCGGGGCAGGAAATATTGCGCAAGGGCGGCAGCGCCACCGATGCAGCCATCGCCATGATGATCGCGCTGACCGTGGTCGAGCCGCATAATAGCGGCATCGGCGGCGGCGGCTTCCTGATCCATCATGGCGGCAAGACCGGCCTGCTGGAAACGATCGACGGACGGGAGACGGCGCCCGCCGCCGCGACGCCCGAGCGCTTCCTTGGCCCGGATGGCAAGCCCCGTCCCTTCATAGAGGTCTGGCCGGGCGGCTTTTCGGCGGGCGTGCCGGGCAATTTGCGGCTGGCAAAGCTGGCTCATGACAAATGGGGCAAGCTGCCTTGGGCCGACCTGTTCGCCCCCGCGATCCGCTATGCCGAGGAGGGGTTCGAAATTCGCCAGCGGCTTTACACCGCGCTGACAGCGGTTGCGGGCATCTGGAAGGATTTTCCCGAACTCCAGAAACTCTACTGGAAGGACGGCGCGCCGCTGCCCGTCGGCACGATCCTCAAAAACCCGGAATTGGCCGCCCTGTTCAGGCGGATCGCGGCGGAGGGGCCAGACGCCTTCTATACCGGCGAGAATGCCCGGAAATTGAGCGATGCCGTCAGCAAGGCCCCGCGCAATCCCGTGCCGATGACGCTCGACGACATCGCCGGGTACAAGGCGAAGGAGCGGCCAGCCGTCTGCGGCAAATATCGTATCTACACCATTTGCGGCATGGGGCCGCCCTCCTCCGGCGCGGTGACGGTCCTCCAGATATTGGGAATGGTCGAGCGGTTCGATCTCAAATCCATGGGCAAGGATGACCCGAAGGCCTGGCACGTGATCGGCGAGGCCATGCAACTGGCCTATGCCGACCGGGAGAAATATCTGGGCGACCGCGATTTCGTCGACGTGCCACTGACCGGCATGATCGATCCGGCCTATATCAAGGGGCGGTCGCTGCTGATTTCGCTGACGAAGACCCTACCCGCCTATGAAGCCGGAACGCCACCGGGCGCGCCGAAGCGGACCGCAGCGATTTCCGGCGAGGTGGCGGGCACCAGCCATTTCGTCGCCATCGACCGGGACGGCGACATCGTATCGATGACCTCGACCATCGAGAGCTTCTTCGGCAGCCAGTTGATCACCAACGGCTACAGCATCAATAATGAGCTGACCGACTTCACCTTCGCCCCCGAAAAGGACGGTGCGCTGGTTGCCAACCGGTTGCAGGCGGGCAAGCGTCCCCTTTCCTCCATGGCGCCAACGATCGTTTATGATGAGAACGGCAAGCCCATCTTCACTATTGGCGCGGCGGGCGGCAAGACTATCATCATGCAGGTGGCCAAGGCGTTGATCGCTCATTTCGACTGGGGTTTGTCGGCGCAGGAGTCGATCGCCATGGGACTGCTATTCTTCAACAAGGACGGGATCGTGCTGGAAGAAAGCACGCATCTGGAAGCGATGAAGCCTGCGCTGGAACGACTGGGGCATAAGGTCAGCGTGAGCCGGTTGGGCCTGAAGGCCAATGCCGCCGAGAAATTGCCGGACGGACGCTGGGTCGGGGCGGCCGACCCGCGCAGTCCGGGCGTGTCGTTGCAAGAGTAAGCGCTACCCTTTGAGGTTCAGGCCCGCGACGTCGAAGCGGAACGACGCCTTGTCCTTCGTCCCGACCGCAAGATCGACGGTGATCGCCTTCGCCTTGGCAATCGTCTCATAGGCGTTTTGCGAGGGCAGGATGGCGATGCCGTCCTTATTCTCGGTCATCCGCCCCTTCCACGTCAGTGGCTTGCCATCGTCGGCATGGGCCGTGACCGCGCAAGCCGACAGGTCACAGGTGAACGGCGCGCCGACCAGCTTTACCGTCACCTCCTTTTCCCCATTGTCCATCGGCTGGACGAGCAGGACCGAGAAGGTGTCCGGCGCGGTCATTGTCTGAACGGCGTTGGCGCTGCCGATATAGGCGACGGTCGGCTTGCCCCCCTGCCCCGCCGTCTCATATTTCCAGACCTGTCCGATCTGCTGGCGTTGGGTCGGCCCATCGTCCCCCGACGAGCAGGCCGCGAGCAGGGCCAGCAGGGTTGGCATGATGATGTAACGCATGGCGACCTCCTTGGTGCTTCCGAAAGGAAACGTACCGGGAGGGCAACGGTTTCAGTCCTTATAGCGATCGGCGGTCTGGCGAATGAGGGCGATCATGTTCGGGATACCCTGCGTGCGGTTAGAACTGAGCTGGTTCCGCAGGTCGAACGGCGCCAGCGCTCCTTCTATGTTGGTGGCGGATATTTCGGCAGGTGCATGATCCTGTACGGTCATCAGGACGAGGGCAATGATCCCCTTGGTGATCGCGGCATTGCTGTCGGCCAGGAAATGAAGGCGACCATCGTCAAGGACCGTGGGATAGACCCAGACAGCCGCCGAGCAGCCCCGCACCAGGGTCGCGTCGGTCTTCAGCGCGTCGGGCATCGGGTCCAGCGCGCGGCCAAGGTCGATCAGCAGGCGGTAGCGGTCGTCAGCGTCGAGGAAGTCATATTCTTCGTGCAGGTCTTCGATGGAAGCTTGGGTCATGGGTGCCGATATAGCGATCCGCGCCAATCAGGAAAGGGTGAGACGTTTGGGTTTTATCTGAACAGGTCCAGCTTTATGGCGTCGGCCACGGCGCGATAGCCCTTTGGCGAGGGGTGAAGGCCGTCGCCCTTGTCATAGTCCCCGCGCAAATGATCCGGGCGGGCGGGGTCGCGGGTAATGGCGTCGAAATCCACCACGCCGTCGAAATTGCCGGGGGTTCGTATCCAGGCGTTGACGGCTTGCCGGTCGGCTTCATTCTTCGCATCGGGATGATAATAGTCCGACCCACCATAAGGCATGATGGTCGCGCCGATCACCTTGATCCCGCGTGCATGGGCGCGGGCGGTGATCTGGCGATAGGCGCCGATGATCCGGGCGACATGCGCGGCATGGGCGGCATCGCTGACCGGCCCGTCGCGAGTCAGGGTGCCAAGGTCGTTCACCCCCTCCAGCAGCATCAGATACCGCACGCCGGGCTGGACCAGCACGTCGCGGTCCAGCCGGGCGAGCGCATTGGGGCCAAGCCCGTCGTCAAGCAGGCGATTGCCGCCAATCCCCTGATTGATGACCGAGAGATGGGCAAAGTGCGGATCAGCCTGAAGCCGCTCGGCCAGCCGATCGGTCCAACGGTCGTTGCCGTTGGTGGTGGTGCCATTGCCATCGGTGATCGAATCGCCCAGCGCCACGATGGCGGCGGCGCGCGCGCGGGGCGTGACGCAGCGTTCCACCTCCAACCCCGAAAGCTGGAACCAATGGTCGGTCGAGATCGCGCCGGGCAGGTCGGCCGCGCGCAGGGCATCGCCCTTCACGATATAAGAGGTGGCGCGCGATCCGGGGTGCGAGGTCTGGTCGGTGGGCTGCTGCCCGTAGCGGATGGAGATGGCGAGGCTGCGCAACGCCTGCGCGGGCAAATCGACGGGATCGGAAAGATAGTCCGCGCCGGCCGGGATCGTCATCCCCGCCCCATCGTCGAAGCTGACAGAGCGCAGCGTCGCCGGGTCGATCGCGGGTGAGGCGGCATCAGGCGCGCGGGCGATAGTCACGCCCAGTATCGACAGCGGCCGGGTTCCGATAAGGTTGGAAAGACGCAAGCGCACCCGCTGCCCGCCCAGCGAGGGTCGGACGATCTGGCGCAACGTGGAGCCGGTGAGAGCACCGTCGGCCAGACGATTCTCGCCGGTCGGGGCCATCTGCGAAGATCCCCAGGCGGCGACCCAGGCGGCATTGCAGGATTTCGCGGCGACGGGCGCCGACAGGGCAAGGCCGCCAAGTAGCGGCAGGAGCGAGAGGGTAAGGCGGGACCGAAGCATCATCGTCATCGCATCCTCATAGAGCGGTTTTATACCCGCCCATGAGGGTATCCCCAAGGGAGAGGATCAGAAGTTCGCGCGGACACCTGCCAGGATCGTCCGGCCCGGATAGTAGACCGAATAGGCGGCATTATCATATTCGAAGGTCGTGCGGATCGGCTCGTTGGTGAGGTTGAGCATGTCGAGCGTCAGGCGGAACGCCTTGTTCATGAAGGGCAATTGATAGCCGATCGAGGTGTCGAGCTGACCGCGGGCATCGGACCGCAGCGATGCGTCGTCGATACCGTTCTGCGGCTTGTTCACGGCGATCGACTTGTCGTTCCAGACATAGTTCACGCTGATGGACAGGCCGTGATCTTCGTAGAAGCCCTGGAGGTTGTAGCTGTAGGGCGACACACCGGTGGCAACGAGGCCGGACGAGGACGACTGTTTCAGATAGGTGCCGTTGGCCGAGAAGCCCAGACCTTTCACCAGGAAGTCGAGCGGCTGGACCCAGGTGGCCTCAACCCCCTTGATCTTCAGGTCGCTGAGGTTGATCGGGCGGTTCACGGTAATCAACAGGTCATTGATGGGCGTGCCCGTAATCGTCGAGCGATCCCGCAGCGCGTTCTGCTGAGTCGCAATCAACGTGTCGAAGGGAATGTTCAGCGAACCGAAGGTTGCCTGCTGCGACTGGGTGACGGTGAAGCCCTGAATATTCTTCATGAACAGTGACACGCCGACATAGCCGATACCGCCGGTGTAAAATTCACCGCCAACGTCGTAATTGTCCGACGTGAAGGGCTTCAGGTCCGGGTTGCCCGCGCTGGCCAGCAGCGCCGACGGGTCAGAGAAGGTGATGCCCGGCAGGATCTGGCCAGCGTCAGGACGGGTCATGGTGCGCGAGGCTGACGCGCGCAGCTTCAGATTGTCCATCAGGTCGTAGGTCAGGTTGATCGAGGGCAGGAAATTTTCATATTTCGAGCGTGATGTGATGTCTACGATCGTGGTGCCGACCTGGCTTGGCCCCACCACCAACTGATCGGTATGGGCATAGCGCATGCCTGCGTTGATACGCAGTTCACGGTCCGCGATGGTGGTCACGCCATTCAATTCAAAATAGGCGCCCCAGACTTTTTCATCCATGTCGCCGGTCGCGCCGCCCGTCACCGCGCCACGCACTTCGGGCGCGCTGTCGCGGAAGCTGGCATAGTCTGTCGCCTGCTTCAGCGCATCGAAGTCCGGCACCACGAAGCCGGTATAGCCGACGCTGCCGCTGGCGAGATGGCCGAAATTGCTGACCGGGAATTGCCGCAGATATTGCGGGATGGCGTTGGTGGGGACCGATCCGGTCAGGCCCCGGCAATCCGTACCGCAGACCGACTGCTGATAGGCAGGGCTGTTGTCATAGGCGCGAATGGTCCGCTGCGCACGGTCATAGGCTGCGCCGATCTTCACATTGAAGAAGTCGTCGCCGAAGGTGCCGTCGACATGCGCGCCCTTCGTCTCCGTCTTGCGGCGGACGAGCGCAATATTCTGGCGATACCATTGCCAGCCATAATTGGGATTGTTGAGGTCGATATTGGTGGTGATGAGCGGCTGCTCCGCCTTCCCACTATTGTCATAGAAAACGGTGACACCAGAATTGGGCGGCGTCTGGAAAGCGAAGGTTGGCTGTTCGCGGAAGAAGCTGCTCTTCGAATAGTTGACCTGCGCGTCGATTTTCACCGTTTCGGACGGCTGCCACGTCAGGCTGGGATTGATGTTCCAGAACTTCGTCGTCTGGTTGAACAGGCTTGCCTCAAGGAAGAAGGACGAGTTGGCGAAGGTGCCGCTGGTCACGACGTTATTTTCATCCACCGTCAGGCCGATCGGGATCATGCCGCCGGTGGACTGAGGCGTGGTGCCGGGTCCACTGTTACGGACCTGCCAGTTCATGTTGACCTTTGAATAGTCGCGCTTGGACTTGGCCCAGATGCCGTCGATGGCGAAGTGGAGCGTGTCGCTGGGACGCCACTCGACCGAAGCCAGCGCGGAAATACGCGACCGGTCGCCATCGGTCAGGCTGTTGCGGCCAAGGCGCGGGATGAGCGCGGTGCCGAGTTGCGCGCGGGTAAGGCCAGATGTCGCGACGACATCGACCGGCTGGCCGGAGATAAGGCCGTTGCCGGCATTGGCGGGCACGATGGAGGCATAGGAGAAATTATTGCCGCCCGGATCACCCGCGCCCAGATTGCCGTCGGTCCAGCCAACCGTTTCGAAGCCATCGACGCGGGTCTTGGTCTTGACCCCCGCAACGCCCAGCAGGATGCCGAAGGTGTCGCCAAAAGTATGGCTGGCGACGATCGCGCCGCGCGGGGAAATTTTCTTGTTGGCGTCGGTATATTGGCCCTGACCGACCACGGTGATGTGCGTGCCCGGCTTGTCGAAGGGGCGTGCGTTGCGAAGATTGACGGTGCCCGCGATGCCGCCTTCGATGGTCGAGGGAGACGGCGTCTTGGCAAGGTCGAGGCGGGTGAAGAGTTCGGACGGGAAAAAGTCGAGATCAACCTCTCGGTTGGCGCTGCCGCCATTGGTGCCACCATCGGACGCGACCTGAATCTGCGAGCCGTTGAGCAGCACCTTGGAGAAACTGGGACCAAGGCCACGGATCGATACCTGCGTACCTTCCCCGCTGATGTCACGGTTCAGGCGAACGCCGGGCATGCGGTTCAGCGTTTCGGCGAGGTTGGTCGCGGGCAGCTTGCCGATGTCCTCCGCAAAGATCGAGTCGCCGAACGCAACCGAGTCCTTCTTGGCATTGGTAGCGCTGGCAAGGCTCGCGCGGATGCCGGTGACGACGATGTCCTGCGTCGCGTCGTCCTGCGCCGGAATGGTGGCGGGGGCGGGCGCCGCCTGCTCAGGGGCTTGAGCAAAAGCGGTTTGCGCGGCCATCACCGGCGCGAGCGCGGTCGCCACAAACAGGACCGAACGGAAAATGGGGGTATTGATGCTCTTCATGGTCCCTCTCCCTAAGCGCTGCTTCCGGATGTTTCGGTAAGCTTGTTGGTAGCGCTATCAATAATGTTTGATAAAATGGCCTTGCCACTCTGTCAAGCCGCTCTGTCCAGCGACTACGCTATCCGATGTTAGCGGTAGCGATAGAGCCTGACCTTCTGGATCTGGAACGCGCCGGGCGCGAGGCGGATATGGCGGCCCTGATGGGTCTGGTCGCCGTTCAGCAGGCGACCGGGCACCCAGGCACCCTTGGCGTCAAAACGCCCTTCCCAGGCGCTGTCGATGCCCGCGATCGGCGCGCCGGGACCGACCGGCTCCATGGTTACGGTGATTCCCTGCCCCGCGATCAGATACTCTTCCGGCCCGGTCTGGATGATGATGCCGCCATAGCTGGCAATGTCGGGCGCGGGGACGGGCCGCTGGATGTCGGCGAAGGCGACGGTGAAGCGATAATCGCCGATTCGCTCCGTCACCGGCGCATAGACAATGGTTTCGTCATAGAGCGCCTTGGGGCGGAAGGCGGACATCCTGCCTTGCCCTTGCGCGGCAAGGATGTGGGGCGAAAGCTGCCGAAGGACGTCATAGGCCTCACCCAGCGCACCGGGCTTTTCGTCGATCGATTCGATCGAGAAAGGGCCAAAGCCGATCGCGTCATGCTTGCCGATCGCATAGAGGGCGTTGGCGGGCACCTGCGGGTGGTCGGCATTATTGGCTTCGGGGATGAACAGCGGATTGTCGGGGCGCTTGTAGCCCGCGATGATGTCCACGAAGTTCGGGAAATAAATGTCGGGGGCAAGAAAGTCGATCGCGGGGGCGCCCGCCTTCCATACGTCGATCAGATGCGGCAGCGGGCCGCCGCTCGGATATTCGCCGGGGCGGCGGCCGGGGCGATTGAGCGCGACATTCACATACATAGGCATGGGATAGGCAACCTTGCCCGCTTCCGTCAGGCCATTGGCGAAGCGGGCATAATACCAGGCGGTGAAGATTTCTTCCGCCGCGTCACCACCGCCGAAAACCTCCGCCCATGTGCCCGTCGTCTTTGCGCCATTTTCTTCCCAGAGCTGCTTCATTTTCGGGACGAGCGTGTCGCGGCGGGTGGAGAGATAGGCCATGAGTTCCGGCGCAACCGGGCCGCGATAGGCGGCTTCGGCGAGCGGGCCATAGTCGCGGGCGACGGGGAGCATCCCGATCTCATTCTCGACCTGCATCATCAGCACGGTATTCTGCTTGTCGTCGGTCGCCTTGATATGCGCCATCAGCGCGGCATAGGCTTTGGCGTCGGCCTTGAGCGTTTCGGGGGCCATGGCGGACAGGATTTCCACGCCTTGTCCATTGGGCTGCTGGGCGCGGGGGAAGCGAGCCGTGTCGCGTTTCACCCAGGCGGGGATGTAGGTCGACATGCTGTTCTTCCACGCGCCGAACCACAGGATGACCAGTTTCAGATCATGCGCGCGGGCATCGCGGATCAGAGCATCGACCGAGGACCAGTCATAGCGGCCCTCCACCGGCTCGATCAATTCCCAGGCCACCGGCGCGAGGACGGTGTTGAGGTGCATGTCCTTCAGCCGCTGCCAGTGCGGGGCCATATAGGCGGCGCTGGACGCGCTGCTATTGCCCAGTTCGCCCGCGATCAGCAGCATCGGCTTGCCCTGCACATGGAGTTGGGTCGCGGTGCCCTGCTTGACCAGCCGAGGCGCTTCCGCCAGCGCGGGGATCGCGATCGCGAGCAGCGAGAGGGCGGCGGCGAGGCGGATGGGCTTCATGCGGTTCGGTCCTCTAGACGAGCGGGGTCTGCCTGCTGGTAGCGCGGCAGGATGAGGTGGATGGTGGCGAGGGCGACCAGATAGGCACAGGAGGCAACCGCGAAGATCGGGCCGTAGCTGCCGATCCTTTCCAGGATCACGCCTGCAAACTTGGCCATCAACATGCCGCCGATCGCGCCCGCGAGGCCGCCAAGGCCAACGACCGACCCGGCCATCCAGCGCGGAAAGACATCGCCCGGCAGCGCATAGAGATTGGCGGAAAAGCCTTGATGCCCGGCGCAGGCAAGGCCGATCAGGCCGACCGCGACCCACATGGACGGTGCGTGGGTGGCAAAGGCGATGGGCACGGCGCAGAGCGCGCAGAAGAGCATCGCGGTCTTGCGCGCCCGGTTGACGGTCCAGCCCCGACCCATCAGGCGCGAGGAGGTCCAGCCGCCCGCGACCGAGCCGACGTCCGCAAGCAGATAAACGGCGACCAGCGGCGGGCCGAAGTCCAGCATCTTCACGCCATATTGTTTGTTGAAGAAATCAGGCAGCCAGAAGAGAAAGGTCCACCAGACCGGATCGATCAGGAAGCGGCCCAGCATATAGGCCCATGTCTGGCGATAGCGGAACAGGGTTGCCCATTTGACGGGCTGTTGCGGCTCGACCGGATCGGCTTCGATCCACGCCAGTTCTTCTGTAGTCAGGCGCTTCTTTTCGCGGGGACGGCGATAGAAGCCGAGCCATGCGGCAAGCCAGAAGACCGTTAGCAGGCCCGTCAGGATGAAGGCCCAGCGCCAGCCAAGCGTCACCGCGATGATCGGCACCACCAGCGGCGTGACGATCGCGCCGACATTGGACCCGGCGTTGAAAATGCCGATGGCGAGCGCCCGTTCGCGCTTGGGGAACCATTCATTGGTGGCGGCGATGGCGGCGGGGAACGTCCCCGCCTCCCCCATCGCCAGCGGTATGCGCGCCAACAGCATCCCCGCCGTCGAGGTGAAGAAGATGTGGGCGACATGGCCGATGGTCCACAGCGTCACCGCGACGGCATAGCCCACGCGCGCGCCGAACCGGTCGATCAGCCGCCCGAAGACGACATAGGAAATGCCATAGGCCGCCTGGAACCAGATGGCGAGATTGGCATAGCCGCCCTCGGTCCAGCCATAACGGGCCTGAAGGTCAGGCTTGAGCGTGGGCAGGACCAGCCGGTCCACATAAGAGAGGACCACCGCCGCGAAGAGCAGGCCGCAGACGATCCAGCGGACTTTGCCGGAGGGTTTGGGAACCACGTCCTGCCCGACGCTCACGCTCCCACTCACCAGTTGAACATCGTGCCGTCTTCAAGACGGTTCACGGGCAAGAAGGCGCGCTTATAATCATATTGCGCGGCCAGCACTTCGTCGATGTCGACGCCCAGACCCGGCTTGTCGCCCGGATGCATCATGCCCCGATCGAACGTATAGGCATGGGGGAAGACGGCGTCGGTTTCGGGCGTGTGGCGCATATATTCCTGCACGCCGAAATTGGGGATCGACAGGTCGAAATGGAGCGCGGCGGCCATGCAGACCGGCGACAGGTCGGTCGCGCCATGGCAGCCGGTGCGGACCTGATAGAGATCGGCGAGATTGGCGATCTTGCGCAGATGGCTGATGCCGCCCGCATGAACGACGGTTGCGCGGATATAGTCGATCAACTGATTCTGGATCAGTTCGCGGCAATCATGGATCGAGTTGAAAATCTCCCCCACCGCTAATGGCGTGGTAGTGTGCTGGCGGATCAGGCGGAAGGCTTCCTGATTTTCGGCAGGGGTCGCATCTTCCAGCCAGAAGGGGCGATATTGCTCCAGATCCTTGCCCAGACGGCCTGCTTCGATCGGGGTCAGGCGATGGTGGATATCGTGCAGCAGATGCACGTCCCAGCCCAGCGCCTCCCGCGCGGCCTTGAACAATTCGGGCACGACGCGCAGATATTTCTCGGTCGACCAGACATTTTCGGTCGGCAGGTCGGCGTCGGCAGGTTCGTAGAAATAGCGATCCTTGCTGACCCCATAGGTGGACGGCAGGCCGGGCACGCCGCACTGGATGCGGATCGCTTTATAGCCTTCGGCCTGATAGACTTTGGCCGTCTCGATCGTATCCTCAATCGTGGTGCCATTGGCATGACCATAGACCATCACGCCCTCACGGCTGGCGCCGCCCAGAAGCTGATAGACGGGCAAGCCCGCAATCTTGCCCTTGATGTCCCACAGTGCGGTGTCGACGGCGGCGATCGCACTCATCGTCACCGGGCCGCGACGCCAATAGGCGCCTTTGTACAGATACTGCCAGATATCCTCGATCCGATGCGCGTCGCGGCCGATGAGGCAGGGAATGACGTGATCGGTCAGATAGCTGGCAACCGATAGTTCGCGGCCGTTGAGCGTGGCGTCGCCGAGGCCATAGACACCCTCGTCCGTCTCGATCTTCAGCGTGACGAAGTTGCGGCCTGGGCAAGTGACGATGACCTTGGCACCGGTAATCTTGGGCATGAGGGGGTCCTGTTCTAGAGGATTTCGAGCGTGATGGATTTAAGGCTCTGACTATGTGGTCCGACCAATATATCAAATTGGCCTGATTCCACCACCTCTTTCATCTGCCCATCCCAGAGGGAGAAAGCATCCGGGCCTAAAGTGAAGCGAACGGTGCGGGATTCGCCCGGCTTCAGGGTGACGCGCTCAAAGCCTTTCAGTTCCTTGATTGGCCGGGTCACGCTGGCGACGCGGTCATGGACATAGAGTTGGACGACCTCATCCCCTTCCCGCGCGCCCATGTTGCGGACGTCGACCTCCACCGTCACTTGCCCGCCCGCGCCGATACGCGCGGAAGAAAGGCGGGGTTCGCCAATGTCGAACGTCGTGTAGCTGAGGCCGTAGCCGAAGGGGAAAAGCGGGCTGATATCCTCGAACACATAGCCGCGGCGGGCCGATGGCTTGCGGTTGTAGAAAATCGGGATTTGTCCGGCGTCGCGGGCGACGGTGACGGGCAGTTTCGCGCCGGGATTGACGGTGCCGAACAGGATGTCAGCCATGGCGGTGCCGCCTTCCTGCCCCGGATACCAGCATTCCAGCAGGGCATTGGCGCCCTCGACTATCGTGGGATAGCTGGGCGGGCGACCGTTGATCGCGCAGACCACGACCGGCTTTCCGGTCGCCTTCATGGCGGCGAACAGGTCATTTTGTTCACCGACCAGATCAAGGCTGGTGCGGTCGCCGAGATGGTTTTTGGCAAAGCCTTCGCGGCTGGTTTGTTCGGTGTCACCAATAGCGAGGATGATGAGGTCGGCGCTGGCCGCGACCTTGGCCGCTTCGGCGATAAGGGCGCGATTCTTTTCCGGGTCGGCGAGCAGCACTTCGTCGATCGAGCGGTCCTCGCTCTGGGTGATGAAGACGCCTTGCGCATGGACAACCTCCGCCTTGTTGCCCAGCTTCGTCTTGATCCCGTCGAGCAGGGAGATGGCCTGACGCGGAGTGCTGGAGTAGCCGCCCAGCCGCGCGATTGCGGCATTGGGTCCGATGACGGCGATCCGCTTATGCTGACCGGGGGTCAGCGGCAGCGTGCCGTCATTGGTGAGCAGCGCGATCGAGCGATGCGCGGCTTTCAGGGCCAGCGCGCGGGCCTCGGCATTTCCGGTGAGGCGGTCATAGTCTTTCTGCGGCCAGGGATTTTCGAACAGGCCAGCGCGGAATTTGAGCCTGAGCATTCGAGCGCAAGCGGTATCGACCGCCTCGACCGGCACCGTGCCGGCCCGCACCTGATCGACCAGCGTGCGATAGCCAAGGCCGTCGGGCAGTTCGCAATCGACACCGGCGCGCAGGGCCGCGCGGGCAGAGGAAGCGAGGTCAGGCTGGACATGGTGGATGGTGTCGAGTTCGTGGACCGCGCCATAATCGCTGACCACCGCGCCGTCGAAACCCCATTCGCCACGCAATATGTCACCCAGCAGCCAGACATTCTGGTGGCTGGGAACGCCGTCAATCTCGTTATAGCTGGGCATGACGGCGGCGATGCCGGTGCGCTTGACCACGGCGCGGAAGGGCGGGAAGAAATTTTCCCGCAGATCGCGCTCGGCGATCGGTGCGGGCGCGATATTCTCGCCGCTTTCGGGCTGGCCGTGGCCGGTCATGTGCTTCAATGTAGCCATGACCTTGCCGGGGGGCAGGGTCTTGCCCGGCCCTTGCAGGCCAAGCACGGCGGCGACGCCCATCTCCGCGCAAAGATAGGGGTCTTCGCCGAACGTCTCCTCGATCCGGCCCCAGCGCGGGTCGCGGGCAATGTCGACCACCGGGGACAGCGCGAGGTGGACGCCGCGGGCGCGGACTTCGCGGGCGGTAACGGACTGGACCTCTTCCATGAGTTGGCGGTCGAAACTGCCCGACAGGCCGATCGCCATCGGGAACATGGTGGCGTCCGTCGCCATGTAGCCGTGCAATGATTCCTCGTGGAAGAGGACGGGGATGCCAAGGCGGGTCTGCGTCGTCGCCCATTTTTGCACGGCGGTGATGAAGGACACCGTGTCGGCGGGCGTGCGCCAGCGCGCGCCGGTGCCCCCTGCCTGCGTCGAACCTTCGGGCGCGCCGCGACGGTCGGACGGGCGGGTGATCTGGCCGAAGCTGTTGGGGTAAGCGTCGCTGGCCTTGGTCGCGGAGAAGGTCAGGTCATCCATGATCTCCGCCTTGGTCGCCCAGAGCGCGATGATCTGAGCCACCTTTTCCTCCAGCGTCATGCGGCCGATCAGATCACGGACACGCAGGTCGATGGGGGCGGTCGCATCCTTGTAGAGCGGGCCTCCGCCCTTTTTCGCGGCGACCGGGGCGGCCGCGAGGATCGAGGTGGAGGCGAGCAGTCCCATGACCTGTCGACGAGCAAAGGCAGGCGCGGTCATGGCGTCACCGTCAGCGTCGCGGTCTTGAGGTCGACCGAATTGGGTCCGGTCATGATGTCGAAGTCGCCGGGTTCGACGACGCGCTGCATCTGGTCGTTCCACATTTGCAGTGCCTCTGGGCCGACCTTGAAACTGACCGTCCGAACCTCGCCGGGTTTCAGGGTGATGCGCTGGAAGCCCTTCAGTTCCTTGACCGGGCGCGTGACCGAGCTGACCTTGTCGCGAACATAGAGCTGGACCGTCTCGTCCCCTTCCCGCGCGCCGCTATTGCGAACATCGACCGAGACGGTGACGATCGCGCCCGCCCCCATGCGGGCCGTGGAAAGGCGCGGGGCGGACAGGTCGAAGCTGGTGTAGCTCAGGCCATAGCCGAAAGGGTAGAGCGGCGCGGTGGTGTCGAACAGATAGCCGCGACGCGCCGAGGGCTTGGCATTGTAGAACATCGGCAATTGCCCGACCGAGCGTGGGATCGTGACGGGCAGCTTGCCGCCCGGATTGACATCGCCGAACAAAATGTCCGCCATGGCGTTGCCGCCCTGCTCGCCCAGATACCAGCCTTCCACCAACGCGTTGGTTTCCTCCGAGATTTTCACGGCAGAGGCGGGGCGACCGTTGATGAGAACGACGGTGATCGGCTTGCCCAGCGCCTTCAAGGCATCGAACAGCTCCTGCTGCTCACCGACGAGGTCGAGGCTGGGGCGGTCGCCAAGGTGATTGTCGGCCCAACCTTCGCGGCTGGATTGCTCCGTGTCGCCCAGCGTCAGGACGATGCGGTCCACGCCCTTTGCGGCCTCGACCGCCTGCGCTATCAGAGCGCGGTTAGCGGCGGGATCGGATTTCACGACCTTATCCTCCCACCAGTCGTCATTTTCGGTGATGTTGACACCCTGCGCGAAGACGATCTTTGCCTTCGTGCCGACCTTCGCCTTGATCCCGTCGAGGATCGAGACTGTGTGCGAGGGCTGGCCATAATAGCCGCCGAGCCGGGCGACCGCCGCGCTGGGACCAAAGACGCCGATCGTCCCTTCGGCCTTGAGCGGCAGCATCCCATCATTTTTGAGCAGGGTGATGGAGCGCTGCGCGGCCTTCAACGCCAGCGCGCGGGCGTCCGCATTATTGGTGATCGCAAGGGATTTTGCCGCATCGGCATAGGGATTTTCGAACAGTCCAGCGCGGAATTTCAGTTCCAGCATGCGGCGGACGGCGAGGTCGATTTTCGCTTCGGGTACGCGGCCTTCGCGGACGGCCTTGGTCAGCGTGGCGTAGGACAGGCCTTCGGGCAAGTCGGCATCCACGCCCGCATCGAGCGCACGGATCGCTGCGCCCTCCAGATCAGGGACGATATGGTGGATGCTCATCAACTGGTCGACGGCGGAATAATCGCTGACGACCGCGCCGCGGAAGCCCCACTCCTCGCGCAGCACATCCTCCAGCAGCCAGCGATTGGCATGGCTGGGGACACCGTCGATCTCATTATAGGAGGCCATGACGGCTTCGATGCCGGTACGCTTCACCACCTGTTCGAAGGGCGGGAAAAAATTCTCGCGCAGTTCGCGCTGGGATATGGGCGCGGGGCCGACATTGGTGCCGCTTTCGGGCTGGCCGTGACCGGTGAGATGCTTGAGGGTGGCGAATACCCTGCCGGGGGCGAGGGTGCGGCTGCGGCCTTCTCCCTGGAGGCCTTCCACCGCTGCGACGCCCATTTCGCCGACCAGATAGGGATCTTCGCCATAGGTTTCCTCGATCCGGCCCCAGCGGGGATCGCGGGCGATGTCGACCACGGGGGAGAGGACCAGCGACACGCCGCGCGAGCGAATCTCGCGGGCGATCACCTTGTTGACGTCGCGGAGCATGTCGGTGTCGAAGGAGGAAGCCAT
Organism: Sphingobium aromaticiconvertens; assembly: GCF_037154075.1. NCBI lineage: Bacteria > Pseudomonadati > Pseudomonadota > Alphaproteobacteria > Sphingomonadales > Sphingobiaceae > Sphingobium > Sphingobium aromaticiconvertens. Next base: position 1,005,959 of record NZ_JBANRJ010000001.1, on the reverse strand, counting down.
GGCGATCGACTGCGGGAAGCTGGTCGCGCCGATGGCCGCATAGCCGTGCAGCCCCTCTTCATGGAACAGGATGGGGATGCCGAGGCGGGTCTGCGTCGTCGCCCATTTTTGCAGCGCGTTCACCAGCTCGACGGTCTGGCGCGGGTCGCGCCCCTTGGCGACGCGGGGGCTGACCGGTCCCTTCGCGTCGGAGGGACGGGTAAAGTGGCCAAGGCCGTCGGGGAAGGTGGAGGAAAGTTTGGAGGGATCAAGCTGGAGGTTGGCGTCGAAAATCTTGACCTTTCCCTCCCAGACGGTGGTGATCTGGGCGACCTTTTCCTCCAGCGTCATGCGCGAGACGAGATCGTCGACGCGCGCCTCTATCGGGGCGGCGGCGTCCTTGTAGGTCGGCTTTTGCGATGTGGTGGAGGATGTGCGGGGGGCGGCATAAGCAGCGACCGGGACCAGGGGCGCGGACGCGATCAGCGCCAGAACGGAAACAGCGGCAAGACCATGGCAGGACCGAAACACGACACCCCTCCTTTTACAAAATATGAATTGGCGACATTTTTTAAGTTGCTGTCGCTCCAGTGATAGCGTTACCATTGCTGGACAAGAAGATGTTGTCAATGCCCGTCTGTCGGCATTGATCGACCAGACCGGGAGAGGGACGCCGATGGCGATGCGCCTGTTTTGCTGCATCATTGCGCTGATTTTGCTGACGGGCACGCCCAGCGCGCAGGCCGAGGACGGCTATGACCTGTGGCTGCGCTATCCACGGGCGGAAGGCCCGGCGTTGAGCGGGCTTTCAGGCCATGCCCGGTCCATCGTTGCGCCCGGCACATCACCCACCGCACGCGCCGCCCTTGAGGAACTGACGCGCGGGCTGACGGGCATGACCGGGGAGGCGCCTGCCGTTGCGAGCGCGCCGGACGAGGGCGCGATCCTGCTGGCAACCACCGAGTCGCCCGCCCTCGCCCGCTTCTCGCTCGACCTCAAGCCGCTGGGCGCGGAAGGCTATGCGATTCGGACCACCACGATCGACGGCAAGGGGGTAACGGTAATCGCCGCCAATGCAGACAGGGGATTGCTTTATGGCGTGTTCCACTATCTGCGGCTGGCCGCGACAGGCGCGCCGCTGGATGCGCTGAAGATTCGCGAAAGCCCGCGCATCGGGCTGCGGCTGCTCAACCATTGGGACAATCTGGATGGCACCGTGGAGCGCGGCTATGCGGGCGATTCGATCTGGGACTGGTGGACGCTGCCGGAGTGGAAGGGACCGCGCTATACGGACTATGCGCGGGCCAATGCCTCGATCGGGATCAACGGCACCGTCCTCAACAATGTAAATGCCAAGTCGGACAGCCTGACCGCGCCCTATATCGCCAAGGCGGCGGCACTGGCCGGTGTATTCCGCCCCTATGGGATCAAAGTCTACCTCTCGGTCAAATGGACCGCGCCGATGGAATTGGGGGAACTGAAGACCGCCGATCCGCTCGATCCGCAGGTCGCCGCCTGGTGGAAGGCGAAGGCGGACGAAATTTATGCCGCGATCCCCGACTTTGGCGGCTTTCTGGTGAAGGCCAATAGCGAGGGGCAGCCGGGACCACAGGATTATAAGCGCACCCATGCCGATGGCGCGAACATGCTGGCCGCTGCGGTGCAATCGCATGGCGGGATCGTGATGTGGCGAGCCTTCGTCTATGCCCATGACAATCCCGACGATCGTGCGAAACAGGCCTATGCCGACTTCAAGCCGTTGGACGGGCAATTTGCCGACAATGTGATCGTTCAGGTGAAGAATGGCGCGATCGACTTTCAGCCGCGCGAACCCTTTCATCCGCTGTTCGGAGCGATGCCGAAGACCCCGCTGATGATGGAGTTCCAGATCACCAAGGAATATCTGGGACAGCAGACGCACCTCACCTATTTGGGACCGTTGTTCGAAGAAGTGCTGAAGGCCGACACGATGGCGAAGGGCAAGGGATCGACGGTGGCAAAGGTCATCGACGGGTCGCTGGAGGGCCACAGGCTGACCGGCATTGCGGGCGTCGCCAATATCGGCGCGGATCGCGACTGGAGCGGGTCGGTCTTCAATCAGGCGGACTGGTATGCGTTCGGACGAATGGCTTGGAATCCCGACCTGACGGCGCAGGCTGTTGCAAAGGAATGGACGGCACAGACCTTCTCGCCCGCGCCCGCGCTGGTCGATCCGGTGGTGGCGATGATGATGGGATCGCGCGAAGCGGCGGTCAATTATATGACACCGCTGGGGCTGGCGCACATCATGGCGACAGGCCATCATTATGGCCCCGCGCCCTGGGTGTCGGAACTGGCGCGGCCGGAATGGAACCCGGTCTATTATCATCGCGCAGACGCCAGCGGCATCGGCTTTGACCGGACGAAGACGGGGAGCAATGCGGTCGCGCAATATGCCCCTGCCCTCGCCCGGAAGTTGGCCGATCCGAAGACGACGCCGGAGCGCGATTTGCTGTGGTTCCATCATGTCGGGTGGGACGAGCGGTTGTCATCGGGGGAGACGCTGTGGGACGCGCTGGTGCATCATTATGATGCGGGCGTGGCATCGGTAAGCGAGATGCAGGCGACATGGGATGCCCTGCGCGGTCAGGTGGATGCCGAGCGCTTCGCCCAGACACAGGCGTTTCTGGTGATCCAGAAGCGCGATGCGACATGGTGGCGGGATGCGTGTCTCGCCTATTTCCAATCGATCACGAAACGTCCCCTGCCCGCAAGCGCCGCGCCGCCCGCCCATCCGCTGGACTGGTACAAGGCGCAGAGCTTGTCCTACGCGCCGGGCAATCCGAAGTGAGCGTTAGGAAATGGCTGCGCACTCTGCATGGGCAATATGGGGCATGATGACCGACAGGGCGCGATCGACATACAACGCCTTCTCCCCAACCGGCGCGACATAATGGATGGCCTCCTCGGCGTCGCGCCGGGAGGCCCCGCGCGCGATGATCCAGGCCGCCAGATACTGCGAGGCAAGGCAACCGCCCGCCGTTGCGACATTGTCATGCGCGACAAAGGGCGCATCAATGACGTTGACGCCCGCCTCGAGCACCCACGGCTTTGTGGTCAGGTCGGTACAGGCGGGCAGATCGCCCAACAGGCCCAGCCTTGCCAGCAGGAGCGTTCCGGAACATTGCGCGGCAACGAGTTGGCGTGAGGGATCGAGCCTGATCCTCGACAACAGGTCCTTATCGGCAGCGATGTCACGAGTCCTGACACCGCTGCCGATCAGAACGGCATCGGCTTCGCCTGCAAATTCGAGCGGGCGTTGGCGCTGAACCGTGACGCCGTTCATCGACGTCACCTGCTCAGTGGGCGAGGTGATATAGGCCGCCCAGCCCTTGGCCTTCATGCGATTGAGGATGGCCGCCGCGACAAACGAATCCAGTTCATTGAACCCGTCGAACGTCAAAACCGCGATCTGCACCTATGCCTCCTGTAGCCAGCCAAATTTCAAGCTGCGTCGTAGGGCATCGCGGACATTGGTCGCATGGCCAGTTATGACCTTTTGGCCTGTAAGCAGGACGCTCCTAACAGCCCTTGCGCCGTGCCTCCCCTGCCCAGCCGATCGCATTGTCGATCAGGCGCAAGTGCAGCGGTTCGCTGTAGGTTTCAGCCTTGTGCCCCAGCGCGGAGAAGAAGACGCGGCCTCGGCCTATGCAGCGGGTCCAGATGATCGGATGAACACCCATGCGCTGGGACGAGGGGGGATCGTAGCTTTGCTCGTCCAGCGTGGCGAGGATCTGGGTCTTCTGGCCGGTCGGCGCGGCCTTGAACGCATACCATTCGTCGTTGCGCCGCCAGTCGGTCGGCAGGCCCGCCATTGCCGGATGATCGGGGACAGCAATCTTCATGGTCGCGTCCTGAAACTGTTTGGGCCGCGCGGTGTGACCGATGAACTGCGCGCCCAGCACGGTGTCGACCCACCAGCGCCAGTCATAGCGCCCGTCACCGCCCGCACCATGCAGCGCGACGAGGCCCCCGCCCTTTTCCAGCCAGCCTTTGAACGCCACCCGCTGATCGTCGGTGAAGATATTGCCGCTCGTGCTGTTGAAGACGATCGTGCCAAAGAATTTGAGCTGGCGCGGGTTGAAGATCGCCGCATTTTCCGTGACGATCACCTGTCGGTCGCGCGCCTTGCCCAACTCCTCGATCGCCTTAGCGGCAGCGCGAATCTGGGGGTCGTCGCGAAAGCCGTTGGTCTTGGAAAAGATGAGGATCGCGTCCCGGCCCTTCATCGCGGGGAGTGTCGGGGCTACACTGTCCATAACCGGTGTAGGCCAGTTGCGCGGGTCTTTCACATAGGGCGCGGGTTTGGCTGCTGCGGGCTGGGCGGCCGGTTCGGATGACTGTTGTGCGCACACATTGACCGGCGCGGCGATCGTTGCCAGCAGTATGGCGGACGCGTAAACAGGAAGCTTCATGCCCCTCCCCTCCTTTTTCCTTTAGTATTTGTTTCTGGTTCCGTTACCATTTCAACGATGACATGTCCGATCGACAGCGCAAGGGGCGCTTTGCAATAATGGAAAATCGTGTTTCACGGCGGCAGCGCAATGTGCCGACGATCAACGACGTCGCCAAACAGGCAGGCGTATCGCCGATGACAGTGTCGCGCGTCATCAATGGCGAGCAGGTCGTGCGCGCAGCGACGCGCGAGAAGGTGGAAAAGGCGATCGCGGCGCTCAACTATGCACCCAGCGCCGCCGCGCGTAGTCTGGCGGGAGGTGAAGAAACGCGAATCGGCCTGCTCTATTCCAACCCATCCTCTTCCTATCTGTCCGAATTTCTGATGGGCAGCCTGGATCAGGCGAGCCGCAGCAACGTGCATATCGTGGTCGAGAAATTCGCCGACGACATGTCGGTCGAGATGGTGGTCAAGCATCTGCAACGCGGCCGGATCGACGGCATCGTCCTGCCGCCGCCCTTATGCGATTCGGAAGAGATGCTGGAGGCGTTGAGGGCCGCGTCCATCCCGACGATCGTAGTGGCAAGCGGGCAGCCGCCCAAGGATATTTCCGCCGTGAGCATCGACGATCATGATGCCGCCTATGCGATGACGCGCCACCTGATCGCGCTGGGCCATCAGCGCATCGGGTTCATCAAGGGCAATCCCGACCAGAGCGCGAGCGACCGGCGGTTCGAGGGCTATGCAGCCGCGCTGGCCGAAGCGGGGATTGCGGCCGAGATTATATTGATCGAGCAGGGCTATTTCACCTACCGATCCGGTCTGGACGCGGCGGAGAAGATACTCGATCTGCCCGTCCCGCCCACCGCGATCTTTGCGAGCAATGACGATATGGCAGCGGCGACCGTCGCGGTGGCGCACCGGCGCGGGCTGGATGTGCCGGGCGATCTGACCGTCTGCGGTTTTGACGATACACCGCTGGCCACCACCATCTGGCCGGAACTGACGACCATCCACCAGCCGATCAGCGACATGTCGCGGGCAGCCGTCGATCTGCTGGTGCGGCAACTACGTGCGCGCGGCGGAAAGGCTGGCGAGCCGAACCATATGCTGCTGGACTATCAACTGGTGCGGCGACAGTCGGATGCGGCGCCGAGGAAGCGGCCCCGGCAGGGATAAGAAGGCGCGGAAACCAACGTTTCCGCGCCTTCTTTTGGGGGTGGCCTCAAGTGATCAGCCCTGCATATCCTCCAGCTCACGGCCTTTCGTCTCATGCACCATGGCGCGAACGAAGAAGAAGCTGATAAGCGCGAAGGCCGCATAGCCCATATAGGTGATCGCCAGCCCCGGCGACACGGTCAGAGCGGGGAAGGTGACGGAGATGGCCGCGTTGGCAATCCACTGGGCAAAGCCCGCGACGGCCAGCCCTGAGCCACGGATCTGGTTGGGGAACATCTCGCCCAGCATGACCCACATGATCGGACCCCAGCTCATGTTGAAGAAGATCACATAGAGGTTGGCAGCGACCAGTGCGATCAGGCCGTTATGGCCGGGCAGACTGACCGCGCCGTCCGCGCCGGTAATGGCGGTAGAGAAGGCCCAGGCGACGACGGCCAGTGTCAGCGCCATACCCGCCGAGCCGATCAGCAGCAGCGGTTTGCGGCCGATACGGTCGACCAAAGCTATGGTGGCGAGGCAGGCGCCGATCGATAATGCGCCCGAGAGGATGTTGATCTGAAGCGCGTTATCCTCGGAAAAGCCGACCGCCTCCCACAGCGTTGCGCCATAATAGAAGACGACGTTAATGCCGACCAGTTGCTGGAAGACGGCAAGGCCGATGCCGGTCCAGACGATCGGGCGGATCTTGCCGGTCGTCTTGCTGATGAGGTCCGACAATTTGGGCCGGTGGTGGTCGGCGGCCAGGCTGGCGCGGATTTCCGCCACCTTGCGCGTGGCTTCCTGTGCGCCGAACAGGCGGGTGAGCACGACCTGCGCCTCTGCATCGCGGCCACGCGCGACGAGGTAACGGGGGCTTTCGGGGATCACCAAAAGGGCGAGGAAGTAGATGGCGGCGGGGATCGCCTGAAGCCAGAACATCCAGCGCCATGCTTCGTAGCCGAACCACAGGATTGCGGTCGATCCACCCGCATAGCGGGCAAGGGTGAAGTTGGCGACGAAGGCGCCGGTGAGGCCGGTGATGATCATCACTTGCTGAACGCTGGACAGGCGGCCACGCACGGCGGCGGGGGTGACTTCGGAAATATAGACGGGCGAGATGACGCTGGCCGCGCCGACGCCAAGACCGCCGATGATGCGGGCGATGATAAAGATGGCGGAGGAACCCGCCGCACCTGCGACCAGCGCGCTGACGAGGAACAGTATGGCCGCCAGCATCATCACGCCGCGACGACCAATGCCGTCCGACAGGCGGCCCGCGCCGAATGCGCCGATCGACGAACCAACCAGAATCGCGCCGACATTGACGCCGATACCCAGCTTGCCCAGGTCGAAAGCGGCCTCAAGCCCCTTTTGCGTACCGTTGATAACGCCCGAATCATAGCCGAACATGAACCCGCCGATCGTGGCGACCGCCACGATTGCGGCGATGAAGCCCATATTGACCTGTCCGGCGCTCCCCTCCTGCTGCATCATTCCCGTCCCTCTTTCTTTATGCTGTTGCGATCACGCCCGGCAAACCGCGCACCCCCGGATCAAAGGCGAACAAGTCGCCCGCGAGCGGTTGCGCCGTCAAGGCTTCCTTCGACAGTCCCTTGGCCGCCGAAGTGGCGTAGGCAGTTGCCAGATCGTCCCCGCCAAAAGCAATCTTGGTCACATTTGCCACCGGAAAGGCAATAGTTTCCATCAGCCTGCCATTCGGATCGTAGCGCCGCACGCCCCAGCCCGCGAACAGCCCGGTCCAGACGCAGCCTTCCGCATCGACGGTGGGACCATCGGGATAGCCCGCGCCGTCCTCTATCATCGTGAACAGCCGGGTGTCGTGAAGAACGCGCCCCTCCTCCACCCGGCTTTGCCAGAGTGTGCGGCCCAGCGTGTCGGTGTGATAAAGGATGCCGCCATCGGGCGAGAAAGCGGGGCCATTGGTGATGCAGATCGGGGCGAAGCCACCGTCGGTGCAACCCGCGTCGTCAAAGCGATAGATGCGTCCGGTGTCAGCCGCTTCCGCGTCATCCATCGATCCAAACCAGATGTGCCCCTGCCCATCGACGGTCGCATCGTTCAGGCGATTGCCGGGCCGATCGGCTTCAGGCGCATGGACCAATGTGAAGCTGCCGCGCGCAGGATCGAAGCGGTGGATGCCGGTCTGGAGGCCGACAAGGAACAGGCCGTCGGCGCTTGGGACGATCCAGCCGACCTGCGCGGGGGCGGTCCAGCTTTGCAGGCTTTCCAGCGCGGGATCGAAACGGTGGATGGCAGGCGCCTTGATGTCCACAAACCAGAGCGCGGCATCGCGCGCGACCCAGACCGGCCCCTCACCCAATGTCGCGCGAAGGCTGAGGAGGCTCTGGGGACCGTGGCTCATGGCCTCAGCGCCAGCCTGCATCGACGAAATAATCATGGCCGGTACACATTTGCGCGTCGTCCGAAGCAAGGAACAGCGCCAGCGCGGCAACGTCCGCCGGGGCGATGCGGCCATCGAGGCACTGGGCAGCGACAATCTCCGCCTCCCCCTCCGGCGTGTACCATTTTTCCTGGCGGGGTGTCTTTACATTGCCCGGCACGATGGTGTTGACGCGGATGTTGTCGCGGCCCAGTTCACGGGCGAGACCGCGCGTCAGCCCCTCGATACCCGCCTTGGCCGTCTGGTAGAGGACCAGTTCGGGCAGGCCCAGATGCCAGCTTATCGACCCGAAATTGAGGATGACGCCGCCGCCCGCGCGCTTGAGTGCGGGGACAACCGCCTGCGCTGCGAAAAAGAGATGGCGCAGGTTCACCGCCATCCGCTCTTCCCAATAATCGAGCGTGACGTCCTCGACCCTGTGGCGATCGTCATTGGCCGCATTGTTGACGAGGATGTCGATGCCGCCCAGCGCGCTTTCGGCCTCGACCAGCATCGCCTGTACGGCGGCGATGTCGCGCAGGTCGCAGGGGTAGAAGAGCGGAGTGTGAGCAGCAGCCGCAGTCAGGCGATCGACCACGGCCCGGCCAGCCGCATCCAGGATGTCGCAGAAGGCGACCTTTGCGCCCTGCGTGACGAAACCCTCGACCAGTCCTTCGCCGATGCCGCTGCCACCACCGCTGATGAAAACCCGCTTGCCGGCAAGGCTGGGATAGATAGCGCGACCGCTCATGCATCCACCTTCTGAGCGAGCAGGCCCCGCTGCGCGAGATTGTCCATGAAGGCGCCAAGGCCCATCGTCCAGGGTGGTGCCTCCTTGGAGGTCGTGACCTGATTGGTGAGGCGGCCGAGGCGCGGGGTGGCGATCGTCACCACGTCGCCGACCTTGTGGGTGAAGCCCCGCCCCGGATCGTCACGATCCTGCACGGGGGCAAAGAGCGTGCCCAGAAACAGGACGAAGCCGTCGGGATAGTGATGTTCGCTGAGCGTCTGGCGAACGAGGTCCAGCGGATCGCGGCTGATCTGGTTCATCGCGCTGATGCCCTCGAGGCGATAGCCCTCCGGCCCGTCGATGGTCAGCGTCACGTCCGCATTGCGCACATCATCGATCGTATAGCCATTGTCGAACAGACGGATCAGCGGCCCAAGCGCGCAGGAGGCATTATTGTCCTTCGCCTTGCCCAGCAACAGGGCCGAGCGCCCTTCAAAATCGCGCAGGTTGACGTCATTGCCCAGCGTCGCGCCAACCGCTTGCCCACGAGAATCGACGATCAGCACGATTTCGGGTTCGGGGTTGTTCCAGGTGGAATCGGAGCGGATGCCGATCAGGGCGCCCGCGCCAACGGTGGAAAGCACCGGAGCCTTGGTAAAGACTTCTGCATCCGGGCCGATCGCAACCTCCAGATATTGCGACCAGAGGCCGTCCTCGATCAACGCGGCTTTCAGCGCAGCCGCCTCGGGCGAGCCGGGAACCACGGCGCGGATCGAGCTACCGACACGCTCCTCCAGCCGTCCGCGAATGTCCGCTGCCGCGCCTGCGTCGCCGCGCGCGCGCTCCTCGATCACCCGTTCGATGGCCGAGAGGGCGAAGGTCACGCCACACGCCTTGATGCATTGCAGGTCGACGGGGCTGAGCAGCGGCAGGGCGAGGCTGTCGAGCGGACCAAGGATGATGCCATCGGCAGGATCGAGGGGAAGCTGGTCCATCAACTGGGCGACCGTGGGGGCGACGCGCGCCATGTCGTGGGCGATGCCGTCAACGATCAGCATGGGGCTTGGCCCATGCTGCGTCAGCACCCGCCCCACAAAGCGCCCTGCCCGCCAATCGGACGGCAAATCGCTCACAAAGGAAAAATCCCCCGGCATCCTCAACTCCTACTCGACACGTCTCTTTGATAGCGCTACCAACACGGATGACGCTGTGCTGTCAAGAGGGTTCGCGCCAAGCGGATTGCAGCCGGGCTGGAGGATGCAGGTGTGAAGTGTTTGCGATCAGCCATGGCGCCAACAGGCAGCTTCGCGTCGCCCGCATCATTTAGTCCGACAATTAGCATGGAGGACTCGGGCTGCGCACCCTATATGGGTTCCGCGGCCACGGCCGATCCGATATTTCAGACCATCAGACATAAGGTGACGACATGATCAATGGCGCAATCCTCATCGGCGCGAGCGAAGCGCAGGGCGACAGCCGGTTCGATGCGGTCGATCCGTCCACGGGCAAGGCTCTGGACACCAGCTTCAGCAGCGCCGGGACCGACTCGGTCGAACAGGCGTGCGCGCTGGCCGACGCCGCCGCCATCCCCTTTGCCGACCTGGCGCCCGCCGATCGGGCAGCCTTTCTGGAAAAGATCGCGGACGAAATCGTCGCGATCGGCGACGATCTGATCGTGCGCGCCATGGCCGAAAGCGGCCTGCCCCGTGCGCGCCTTGAAGGGGAACGGGGGCGGACGACCGGGCAGTTGAAGCTGTTCGCCACCGTGCTGCGCGAAGGGAGCTGGGCCGCGCGGACAATCGACCCCGCCCAGCCCGATCGCCAGCCCCTGCCCCGCCCCGACATTCGCCTGCGCAATATCTCCGTAGGCCCGGTCGCGGTATTTGGTGCGAGCAACTTCCCTCTCGCCTTCTCGGTCGCAGGGGGTGACACGGCCTCGGCGCTGGCCGCTGGTTCGCCGGTGGTGGTGAAGGGGCATCCGGCGCATCCGGGCACTGGCGAACTGGTCGCCCGCGCCATCCAGCGCGCGGTTGCCGCCTGCGGTCTGCCAGAGGGCGTCTTCTCCTACCTGCCCGGCACCAGCAACGAGTTGGGCGGTGCGCTGGTCGCCGATCCACGGATCAAGGCGGTGGGCTTTACCGGATCGCGCGGCGGTGGTCTGGCGCTGATGCGGATTGCTGCGCAACGCGCCGAACCGATCCCGGTCTATGCCGAGATGAGCAGCATCAACCCGGTCATCCTGTTCCCCGCCGCCCTGAAAGCGCGCGGCGCGGCGCTGGCGCCTGCATTCATCGGGTCGCTGACCATGGGCGCGGGGCAGTTCTGCACCAATCCCGGCCTGCTGATCGCGATCGACGGCCCGGACCTCGATGCGTTCCTGGCAGCGGCTGGCGAAGCGCTGACGGGGAGCGCCGCGGCGCAGATGCTGACTCCCGCCATCCATGATGCGTATGAGAAGGGCGTGGCCGCGCTGGCGGCGCACAATGACGTGACGCAAGTGGCGCGCGGCGTGGCTGGCGAAGGCGTCAATCAGGCACAGGGCGCGCTGTTCAAGACGAGCGCTGCGCAGTTCCTGGCTGACAAGGCGCTGGGCCATGAGGTGTTCGGCTCCTCCTCGATCGTCGTGACGGTCAAGGACATGGACGAGGCCAGGAGCGTCATCGCATCGCTGGAAGGCCAGTTGACCGCGACAATCCTGCTGGACGCCGAGGACGAGCCGCTGGCCGCGCAGATCCTGCCCGTGCTGGAGCGCAAGGTCGGTCGTATTCTGGCCAATGGCTGGCCCACCGGTGTCGAGGTGTGCCACGCAATGGTCCATGGCGGGCCGTTCCCGGCGACCTCCGACGGGCGCACCACCTCGGTCGGCGCGAAGGCGATCGAGCGCTTCCTGCGCCCGGTCAGCTATCAGGCGCTGCCAGCATCGCTGGTGCCTGCCGCGATTGCAGACGGCAATCCCTGGACCCTGCCTGAGCGCGTCGATGGCGTGTTGAAGCTGTCTTGACGGAGTAAAGCATGACGGACGCCCCTACCCCCGCCCCCTCTCCGTCTGGTCGGCGGTTCCGGTCGCAGGACTGGTTCGCCGACCCCGCCCGGTCCGACATGGTGGCGCTCTATCTGGAGCGCTTCATGAATTACGGAATCACCCCGGCGGAATCGCGGTCGGGGCGTCCGATCATCGGCATTGCCCAGACGGGCAGCGACCTGTCCCCCTGCAACCGTATCCATGTCGACCTCGCCAAGCGGGTGCGCGACGGGATACGGGATGCGGGCGGAATCGCGATGGAATTTCCGGTCCATCCGATCTTTGAAAATTGCCGTCGGCCTACCGCCGCGCTGGACCGGAATCTGGCCTATCTGGGGCTGGTCGAGCTGCTGTACGGCTATCCGATCGACGCGGTGGTGCTGACCACCGGCTGCGACAAGACGACGCCATCGGGAATCATGGCCGCCTCCACCGTTGATATTCCCGCGATCGTCCTGTCGGGCGGGCCGATGCTGGATGGCTGGCATGAGGGCGAACTGGTGGGATCGGGCACGGTGATCTGGCGCAGCCGCCGGAAACTGGCGGCGGGCGAGATCAGCGAGGAGGAGTTTCTGGAACGCGCCTGCGACAGCGCGCCATCGGCGGGCCATTGCAACACCATGGGCACGGCGTCGACGATGAATGCGGTGGCCGAAGCACTGGGGCTGTCCCTGCCCGGTTGCGCCGCCATTCCCGCTCCTTATCGCGAGCGCGGCCAGATGGCCTATGAAACGGGCCGCCGGATCGTGGAGATGGCACGGGAGGATCTGCGCCCCTCGCACATCCTGACGCGCGAGAGCTTCCTGAACGCCATTCGCGTCGTCAGCGCGATCGGCGGGTCAAGCAACGCGCAACCGCATGTGATGGCGATGGCGCGTCATGCCGGGGTGGAGATCAATGCCTCCGACTGGACGACCCATGGCTATGACCTGCCGCTGATCGTGGACATGCAGCCCGCCGGGCGTTTCCTGGGCGAGCGGTTTCACCGGGCGGGCGGCGTCCCTTCGGTGATGTGGAAATTGATGCAGGCGGGCGTGCTGGACGCCGATTGCCTGACGGTGACGGGCAGGACGCTGGCCGATACTCTGAGTGGGCGCGAGGCGAAGGACCGCGAGGTCATCCGCCCCTTTGCAGAGCCACTGCGCGAAAAGGCCGGGCTCCTGGTGCTGGCGGGCAATCTGTTCGATTTCGGCATCATGAAAACCTCGGTTATCAGCGAGGAGTTTCGCGACCGCTATCTGTCGCGCCCCGGTTCGGAAGGCGTGTTCGAGGCGCGGGCGATCGTGTTCGAGGGCGGCGATGACTATCATCACCGGATCAACGATCCTTCGCTCGCCATCGACGCTGATTGCATATTGGTAATGCGCGGCGCGGGGCCGATCGGCTGGCCGGGGTCGGCGGAGGTCGTCAACATGCAGCCGCCAGATGCGTTGATCCAGCAGGGCATCCAGTGGCTGCCCACATTGGGCGACGGGCGGCAGTCGGGGACGTCGGACAGCCCCTCCATCCTCAACTGCTCGCCCGAAAGCGCCGCGGGAGGCGGGCTTTCATGGCTGCGGACCGGGGACATGATCCGCATCGACATCAACCGGGGGGCATGCAACGCACTGGTGAACGCAGACGAGATCGCGCGGCGCAAGGTGGAAACGCCGGTCGAGGCGCCTGTCAGCAATACGCCGTGGGAAGAGCTGTTCCGCGAGAAGACCGGGCAGATGGCCGATGGCGCGGTGCTGGAAATGGCGGTGAAATATCGCGGGATCGCCAATAAGACGCCGCGGCACAATCATTAGGGTTTAGTCCCTGAACACCACCGTCTTGCCGCCGTTGATGAGCACGCGTTCCTGCAAGTGATAGAGAACCGCTCGGGCGAGGACGCGTTGTTCAATGTTGCGACCCTTGGCGACCAGATTCTCCGGCGCATCCGCATGGCTGATCGCTTCGACATCCTGATGGATGATCGGGCCTTCGTCGAGGTCGCTGGTGACATAATGAGCGGTCGCGCCGATCATCTTCACGCCGCGCGCATGGGCCTGATGATAGGGTTTCGCGCCCTTGAAGCCCGGCAGGAAGCTGTGGTGGATATTGATGCAACGGCCTGAAAGGAAGGCGGCGAGGTCGTCCGACAATATCTGCATATAGCGGGCGAGGATGACAAGATCGGCGCTGCTTGCCTCCACCAGCGCCTTGATCTGCGCTTCCTGCGCCTGCTTGGTGTCCGGGGTAACGGGCAGGTGGTGAAAGGGCGCGTCGCCGATCAGGCCGGGATTGTGGGCGCTGAACGGGTGATTGGAGGCGATGCCGACCACTTCCATATTCAGTTCGCCGATGCGGGTGCGATAGAGAAGGTCGCCAAGACAATGGTCGAACTTCGACACCAGGATCAGTACCTTCTGTCGCTCCTGTGCGGCGCGCAGACGGCAGATCATCTGATGTTGATCGGCAAGGCCGCCGATCGCCGCCTCCAGCGCGTCACGCGACTGGTCGGTCGCGAAGACGACGCGCATGAAGAACAGGCCGGTTTCGCGATCGTCAAACTGCTGCGCCTCAAGGATATTCCCACCCTGGGCGAACAACAGCGCGCTGACGGCCGCGACCAGTCCGGGGCGGTCCTGGCAGGACAAAGTGAGGATATAGTCATGCGTCATCGGTCATAAATCCTGCAAGGGGCGCGAGCCGCCGTTACCGGGAGATGGCGCTTCGCTCAACCCGTCGAGGCCCCCCACCGCCAATGTCACATCTGCGCAGGCCGCAGTGTCGATCATGCTGATCCAGCCCCCCGGCAGATCTGTCGTCCGGACAAATAACCATCGGGTTTATGACCCCGCCTGCCATCCGGCATCACGGACCGACGACAGGTCGAGATCGCGCATCACGCCCAATACGCCATACCATGTGCGGGGAAGCAGTGTCGTCTCACGGTCGCGGTCCGACAGCGCCTGCACCTCACCACGAAACTTCTCGATCAGTTCGGCCAGTTGTGCGGCGCCAACATCGGACAGCTTGACCACTTCGGCCGCGTAGTGGGTTTCGAGCGCCGCATAATCAAGTTCGAAAAACGAATATTTCATCTGATGCTCGAATAGAGCGCGCAGCGGCGTTTTGCGAAACACCAGCGCGCGATCGACCAGCGCCCTTGCCCGTCCGCTGCGCAGCCGGTCGATCAGCGCGAGTCGCTCCAGCTTGAGCAGCGCGATTTCCATCATGCGCGGCGGCAGCGCAAAATCGGCCATGACCTCATCGGGCTGAATCCCTCCGAGAATCGCCATGAACAGGAACGACAGGAAAATATCGGTAGAAAGCGCGCGTTCCTGCGCCAGCGTCAGTTCGTGCGCGAGACCCTGCGGTGCCTCCTCAGCTTCGCGCGCGAGATCGGCGATGGTCAACCCGGCAAGAGCCGCCAGGCGTTCCAGCCGGTCCAGCGTCAATCCCTTGCCCGCCAGCCAGCGCTTCGCGGTCGCTTCGCCGATGGCAAGATCGTGGGCGAGCCGCGCCGAGGTCCACCCCTCTTGCCGCAAGTGGCGGCGCAGCACTGCCAGCATACCGGCACTTGTGGATTCGTGTCGCATGGTGATCCGCAAGAGATCGTTAAATGATCCGATTGGCAAGCGCAGATTTCAACCGAATCCGCCCCCGGCCTATGCTGCACTCCGCAACATGACGTGCAGCAAGAACGCGTCACGACAAGAACAGCCAATTGGGAGAAGGACACCAATGAACGATATGCTGATCCGGAACGGCACCGTGGTCGATGGCACCGGCGCCCCCGCCTTCAAGGCTGACGTGCGTTTGCGCGAGGGCAAGATCGTGGAGGTGGCGCCCGATCTGACGCCGCAGGGCGAACGGGAGTTCGATGCGACCGATTGCTATGTCACCCCCGGCTTCATCGAAAGCCACACCCATTATGACGGCACGATGTGGTGGCAGCCCGACCTCGATCCCCTCCCGGGCTATGGCGCGACGACGATGATCATGGGCAATTGCGGCTTTTCGCCCGCGCCGCTGCACAAATATATGCCCGCCCAGCGCGAGATGATCGGCATCTTTTCGTTCTTCGAGGACATTCCCGAAGGTCCGTTCATCCAGAACCTGCCGTGGGACTGGAACACATGGTCGGAATATCGCGCGTCGGTGGAACGCAATGTGCGCGTGCCGCTAAATTATGCCGCCTATGTCGGCCACATCGCCATCCGTCTGGCCGCGATGGGCGTGGAGGCGTGGGACCGCGCCGCGACGCCCGAGGAAATCGCACGCATGGCCGAACTGCTCGACGATGCGCTGGCCGCAGGCGCGCTGGGCATGTCGGACAATATGCACGATCATGACGGCCAGAACCGGCCCGTCCCCTCGTTGCTGGCCGATGATGCCGAGTTCGAGGCGCTGTTCGACGTGATGGCCCGCTATCCCCATTCCTGCTATCAGGTGATCGTCGACACATTCATGCGGATGACCGGCCCGGCGAACCTCAAGCGGCTGGAAAAGCTGCTCGCCGGACGCCCGATCCGCGTGCAGATCGCCGGCGGCATCCCTACACTCGATTTCCAGAAGCCGATCCTGCCGGAAATGCAGGCCAGCATGCAGTCGATGCGCGATGCCGGGGTCGATGTGTGGCCGGGCTTCGCCCATGTATCTCCCACCTCGACCCTCAGCCTGATCAAGTCGCTGATCTTCGCCCAGTCGAACGACTATGTGTGGCACGAAGTGGTGCTGGCTGACGATTTCGCCGAGAAGGCTCGCCTGCTCGCCGATCCGGACTGGCGCGCCCGTGCGCGCGAAAGCTGGGACACCCAGGCATGGCCGCATTCGCCGCTGCGCAACCCGCAGGAATTGTTCCTGCTGGACAGCGAGAACGGCACCGGCCCGATCGGCATCACGCTGGAAGACTATGCCACCTCGCGCGGGTTGCACCGGTCGGACGCGATGGCCGAATGGATATTGATCAACGGCATCCGCTCTACCGTGCACATGGCGCCCTTTCCCAAGGACGAAGAGCTGACTCTGGAACTGATGCGCGATCCCAAGAGCGTGGGCAATATTTCGGACGCGGGCGCGCATTTGCAGATGCTGTGCGGCGGCGGCGAAAACGCGCTGTTGCTGACGCAATATGTCCGCGATGAAAAGCGCATGACGATCGAGGAAGCGGTCAATGTGATGACCGGCAAGATCGCCAATCACTTCAGCCTCAATGATCGCGGCGTGATCGCGGCGGGCAAGCGCGCCGATATTGCGGTGTTCAACCTCAACGAAGTGCAGCGGCGCGACATGGAAAAGGCGCACGACGTGCCCGATGGCAAGGGGGGCACGATCTGGCGCTTCACGCGCAAGCCGATGCCGACGCGCCTGACACTGGTCAACGGCGTGCCGACGTTCGAAAACGGGGTCTATACCGGCGCGAAACCGGGCGAATTCCTGTCCCCAGGCAACGATGTCGCCGCCCTTGCTGCGGCGGCCGAATAGGCAGCCCCATCCGTCCCGACCAGCCGCGCCGACAGAGCCGGCCGTACCAAGAGAGGATACTCCCATGAACGATGCCCAGATCGGTGATGCCGACCGCGCCTATTTCAATGGCAATATCAAAACCATCGCCACCGAAAGCTCGGTGCTGGTCAGTTCCTCGCGCTATCTCAATCACGCAGGCCTGCGTGATCTGATCGCGCAGGAAATGTTGCGCCGCAACGGGCCGGACCTGCCCAATACCGCCTATATCCCGGAGGTGGCGCAGATCCTCCACGACCTTGAGGACATGGGCCAGGTGATCGGCCTGTTCGAGGCCGAAAAGGCACGCCTGCCGCGCTTCCGCGAATGGCTGGAAAAACGCAGCCTCTCGAACTTCACCATCGCCGAACTGGAACATTGCCAGCCCGGTACGCTGGGCGAGAAGATCCGTGATTTCATGGTCAACAGCGGCTACCAGCTCGACATATTCTTCCAGGAAGTGCAGGTGGTGAACGACTTCACTTTCTACCTGCGCCAGACCGCGCTAAGCCATGATATCGAGCATATGGTGACCGGCTTTGGCCCCAACCATGGCGGCGAAGTGGCGCTGATCAACGCCAACCTCCACGCCAAGGCCCGCTATTTCCGCCCGGAAATGCATGCCTTCTTCAGCCGCATCGCCTTCTACCTGAAGGCCAAGACGATCATGAAGGACGGGCTGCACTATCCCCAAGCGATGGCGATCAACCTCGAAGCGGAATTCGTCGGTTCGGAGCAGGGGCGCAACTGGGCTTACCCGATAATGCTGGTCGACTGGCGCCAATATGTCGACATGCAGATCGAGGACATCCGTAAAGAATTGAACATCACGCCGATCCTGCCCGACGGGCTGTGGGACGCGACCAATCGTCTCTGCAACGAAGACGACCCACATTATGGCGAGTCGCTGATGGAGGCGGCGGAATAACGCACGGATCGCTCCGGCAGCATGGGCGCGGGACGATACAGATTTGGCAACGCCAACAGGGCGGCACGGGCGATCTTGCCCGGAGCCGCCCTTTTTTTCGCGCCGCGCCTGGGTGGAGGATCGGGACCAGCGCACTGACATGATCGCACAAAACAGAAGCAGGAGGGGAAAATATATGAAAGCACAATGGAACCGCGCGTTGATGGTACAGGCATCGGCGCTGGCGTTGGCCGTGTTCGGGGGCGTACCCGGCCTTGCAACCACCGCCCGCGCGGCGGATGCGATGCCCCAGGCATCGGGCACCAGCGACAATGCACAGGTGATGGAAATCATCGTCACCGCGCAGCGCCGCGAGGAAAGCCTGCAAAGGGTTCCCGTGGCGGTGACCGCGATCAGCAGCCAGCAGATCGAACAATTACGCGTGACCAGCGTGCGCAGCCTCGGGGGTATCGCCCCCAGCCTCCAGATCAACACGCAGGGACAGCAGTCCAACCCCACAATCATCATCCGCGGCATCGCCTCGGGCACATCGAGCAACTCTGTCGATCCAAAGGTCGGCATCTATATCGACGGCGTCTATATCGGTCGCGCGGTCGGTTCGCTGCTCGATTTCGGGGACATCCAACGGATCGAGGTGCTGCGTGGGCCGCAGGGCACGCTGTTCGGCCGCAACGCCACATCAGGTGCGATCAGCGTCACCACCACGCCGCCAAAGGGCGAATGGGGCCTTCGCGCCACCGGATCCTACGGCAATTATGACGCATGGCGCGGCAAGGCTTCACTCGATCTGCCACAGATGGGACCGTTTTCGGTGCGCCTGTCGTACCTGCACGACCAGATTGACGGCGATGTCAGGAACCTGATGGCCGGCAAGTCGCTCAATATCACGCCGCGCGCGGCCGAGTTCGGCACGCAGCGCTTCGTAAACCGGCTGGGCAGCCGCAATGTCGATAGCGGGCAAGTTGCGGTGCGTGGCGAGTTCGGCAATCTCACCGCCGACTATCGCTTCGACTATGCCGACACACGAGCAAGCGGCCGCGCCATGCAGAATCTTGGCGTGATCCCCGATGCATCGGGCCAGTTGCTCGCCCCGATCGTGGCGCTGCAACCTTTCTTCGGTGGCATCACCAACGCCGGCACCGGTCCGCTGGATGCGGTGGCGGCAGCGACCAGCACCGAGCATGTCGTCACGCAGGGACACAGCCTGACCCTGACGCTGGAAGCGAGCGAGTATTTCACGGTCAAGAGCATTACCTCCTACCGCAAGTTCCGGCAGGACCCGGTGGTCTTCGACCTGGGCGCGGCGGGTGGCCTGCGCTTCACGGTTCAGCAATTGGCCGCGCTCATCACGCCGGGGCTGACGCCCGCACAGATTCAGGCAGCGCTGTTCAACCCCGCCAATCTACCGGGGCCAAACGATTATTTCTTCCCGCTGCTGTCCGCGCGCGCCACCAGCCAGAAGCAGTTCAGCCAGGAATTGCAGTTCCTGCTCCAGACGCATCGCTATCAGTTGACGGCGGGGTTATTCTATTTCGAGGAACGCTCGCCCGGCACCGAAGTCCTGGGTATTCTCCAACCGACGCCGTCGGCCACCGTCGTGCCGAGCTTCCTGGATGGCATCTTCGGCAATGGCCTGACCCGGACATATGGCGTCAACCATTCGATGGCGGGCTATGCGCAGTTCACCTGGCACCTGACCGACCAGTTCGACCTGACCGGCGGCGCACGCGGCACGATCGACGATCGGCGGTTGCGAATCGATTCCATCTCGGGCGCGCAGGGTGGCTCGCTGGGGGTGGGCGACTTTAAGGTCGATTTTTCCAAGGCGACCTTCACTGGCATCGCCACATGGCGGCCGGGGAACGACGCCACACTCTTCGCCAAGATCGCCACCGGCTATGTCGCAGGCGGTATCCTTAGCGGCATTCCCTACAATCCCGAAACGCTGACCTCTTACGAGATCGGCGCGAAGACGCAGTTCCTCGACAACCGTGTGCGGGTCAACGCCTCAGCCTATTATAATGACTATAAGGACTTGCAGACGCAGAACTTCATCAACGGCCGGCAGTTTTTCGACAATGCCGGCAAGGCCAAGATCAAGGGCTTCGAGGTGGAGACAGACATTGTCCCGGTCAATGGCGTGACGCTGAGCGGGAGCGCCGCCTATACCGACTTTCAGTACAAGCAGTTCATTCTCAACGGCGTCGATGTCGCCGCCATTGCGCGACCAACCTATTTTTCGAAATGGACGGCGCGACTTGCCGGGCAGTATAATTCGCCCGAAATGGCAAGAGGCGGACATGCCACTGCACTGATCGAGGGACGGTATCGCAGCTCCTATTACCTGACCGCGACCCCGCTGGTGAACATCCTCACCGGGCAGAACGTACTGGAGGACCGCAACCACCGGCCCGGCTACTGGCTGGTCAATGGCCGCCTTGGCGTGGTCGATATGCCGGTTGGCGGAGCCAAGGTCGGACTGTCGCTGTTCGGCGACAACATCTTGAACAAGCGATACATCGCGTTCGGCGCACCCGTGCTGCTGTTCACCGGCGCGTTTGACCGGGGTCGCACTTATGGCGTGGAACTGGGGGTTTCATTCTGATGCGCGCCTGGCTCCCGTCGCCTGATGACGGCGGGAGCGGGCACCGCGCTTGTCCGGCATCCTGTGGAATTCGGATTCTGCGGCTTGCGTTTGGTGGTGTTACGGACGAAGACATTGCGTTCGGCTATCTGGATCGCCGTTTTCGGTACCAAATGCCGCTATTGGGCAGCACTTTTGATCTAATTCAGCGCTTCCAGCGCGCCCAGATCGCCGTGGGCAACAACAGCCCCCTTGCCTCTTCACGCACAACCAGTTCGCCGGCCTCGACTTCGCCTGGCAGATCGGCAAAGGCCTGCTTCAGCAGTTCACCAATCGCCAGCGCCGACATGCGGACGGCATAGACGGTGAGGAAAAGGAAGCGGCTATCGGCGTCGAGCAACTGACGGCAATTGGCGATGAGGTCGGGAATATCCTCCTCCAGCCGCCAGACTTCACCATCGGGACCGCGGCCATATTTGGGCGGATCGAGCAGGATGCCGTCATAGCGGCGACCGCGCCGGACTTCGCGCGCCACGAACTTGGCGGCATCGTCGACGATCCAGCGGACCGGCTTGTCTGCCATGCCCGAAAGCTCCGCATTGGCGCGGGCCTGGGCAACCGATTTCTTGGATGCATCGACATGGACCATCGTCGCACCGCTCGCCGCCATCGCCAGCGTGCCGACACCGGTATAGCCGAACAGGTTCATGACGCTGGCGTCGGGCTTGTCGGCGGTACGTTCGCGCATCCAGTCCCACACCGGCGCCATGTCGGGGAAGAAACCCAGATGGCGAAAGGGCGTGCAACTGGACTGAAAGGTCACTTCCTTCCAGGCGAGCGGCCAACCCTCGGCAGGCACGGGATGTTCGTAGAACCAGCGACCACCGCCTTCGTCATCCGATCCGGGAACGAACTCCGCGTCGGCGCTCCAGTCCTCGGTCGCGGGCGTCCACATTGCCTGCGGTTCGGGACGGATGAAGCGATACTTTCCGTACCGCTCCAGCTTCCGCCCGTTACCGCTGTCGATCAGGCCATAGTCGGGCCAAGGCTCGCCGATGAGCGTGTGGAGGTTCATGCCGAGGACTAGGCGCGCGGAGTCGCGCGCTCCGCGACGAAGTCAGTGATCGCCTCAAACGTGCCCGGCAGCTTGGTGTAATTTTCTTCACGGGCGAAGAGATCGCCCATGCGTGAGGGCAGCGGTGGACGAGTGCCGGTGGCCCGCTCAACCGCGTCGCGGAACTTGGCGGGGTGCGCGGTCGCCAGCGTGACGACCGGGATTTCCGGGTCGAGATCGACCGCACGCGCGGCGGCCAGACCGATGGCGCTGTGCGGGTCGATAATCTGCCCGGCCGAATCCCAGGCCCAGCGCATGGCCATGGTCATCGCATCAGCGTCGATCCGGGCGGACGTGAACAGATGGGCCGCGCCTTCCCGCTGGGCGTTGGTGAGGCGCATGGCCTTCGTGCCCTCAAACCCATGCATCTGCTCCGCCAGCGCGGTGCCGTCGCGGCCACCCGCATCGAACAGCAGCCGCTCAAAGTTCGAGCTGACCTGAATGTCCATGCTGGGCGTGGCGGTCGGCACGACCTGACCCTGACTATAATCACCTTCGCTTAGCGCGCGGTGAAGGATGTCGTTGACGTTGGTGGCAACCACCAGCCGGGCAACGGGCAGGCCCATCCTGGCCGCGACATAGCCTGCAAACACATCCCCGAAATTGCCGGTGGGCACGGAGAAGGCGATCGGGCGATCAGGCGCGCCCAGACGCGCGGCGGCATAAAAATAATAGACGACTTGCGCCATCAGCCGCGCCCAGTTGATGCTGTTCACGGCGGACAGGTTAAAGCGGGTGGAGAAATCCGCATCGTTGAACATGCGCTTCACCAGCGCCTGCGCATCGTCAAAGCTGCCATCGATGGCGATGTTATAGACGTTGGGCGCCCGTACCGTCGTCATCTGCCGACGCTGCACGTCGGAGACGCGGCCTTCGGGATGCAGCATGAAGATGTCGATCTTCTCACGTCCCGCAACCGCGTCGATCGCGGCCGAACCGGTGTCACCAGAGGTCGCGCCAACGATCGTCAGATGATCGTCCCGGCGTGACAGGAAACGCTCGAACAACTGGCCGAGCAGTTGCAGCGCCACATCCTTGAATGCCAGCGTCGGGCCGTGAAACAATTCCAGCAGCCAGTTGCGGTGATCGAGCTGAACCAGCGGCGTCACCGCGTCGTGGCTGAAACGGCCGTAGGCGGCGGTGCAAAGATCGCGCAATTCCTCCGGCGTCAACGAACCAGCGACGAACGGCGTCATCACCCGAACGGCCGTTTCGACATAGGAAAGGCCCGCCAGCGCGGCAATGTCGGCACGGGAAAAGCCCGGCCAGCTTTCCGGCAGATAAAGGCCACCGTCCGATGCGAGGCCCGCAAGCGTCACATCCTCAAACCCGAGCGTCGGAGCGCTCCCCCTGGTGCTGACATAGTGCATAATGGGAAAGCGCGGTAGCGATGCGCGGACGCCCGTGCAACTGTTTAGGGATTCGTGCCTGTGGGCGGGGTGGCTGGCGTGGTTGCACGGCGGCGCAGCGCGATAGCGTAGATCACCACGGCTATCCCGGCGAAGAGGAACCATTGAACCGCATAGGCGAGGTGATTGTTGGGAATATCGTCGGCGGTTGGCGGCGCGGCAGCCTTCAACTCCGGCGCCGGTTCCCGCGCGATCAGCATGGGCCGCAGCGGCGGCGCATTGCCCGTCAGGCGGACCAGCAGCGAACGGTGATCGGGTTCCTCGGACAGCCAGCCCCTGACCTGCCCGCCGGTCCAGGTCGTCTTCGCGTCGGGCCGCTGGGTGACGCCCATGACGACGAGCACGCCCGGCCCCTCCACCCCGGTCGAACATTCCGCGATATGGCGATAGCCGGTCTTGCCATCGGCCGCCCTGCCCGCCTCGACACGCCATTTCACGACATGCAGGCAATGGACCGACGAAGGACGAAACAGAAGCTCGCGCGGCACCGGTGGCAACACCGGGAAGCTGATCGCGGGCTTGCCGGGGTTGGTGGTCGCGACCGCCAGCACGGCCGCTTTTTCACTGCGGCGCTGTAGCTGCCAGACCCCGAGGCCGATCATGACGGCGACCGCCGCCACCACCAGCAATGTGGGCAAGATAGCCGAGCGACGCATCATCATCATCATTTCCCTGCTTCCTTGATCTGGCCTTCGCGTGCCTTGTTCCGATATTCGAGGGTCAGCAATGCCCCCTTGGCAAGTCGGAGCGCACCGACCACCGCCAGCGCCGTCAGCGGCGTCCAGAGGAGGATGTGCAGCCAGAGCGGCGGGTGGACCTTCAGTTCCAATACCAGCGCCATCGCAACCATCACCGCGCCGATGATGAGCGTGAGGAAAGCGGCCGGACCATCGCCCACATTGAACTGGGTGAGGTCGAGCCCGCAACCCCGACAGGCGGGGGCAAAGCGTACCGGCCCTTCAAACAACGTCAGCGCGTGACAGCGTGGGCAATGCCCTCGTGCAGCGGCGAGCAGCAAGGGCGTGGCGGATGACACCGAGGGCGGGCCTTGCGTGGACATGGCCCAGCCATAGCCGCCGCCGTCACAAAAGGAAACGGCCGGAGATCGCTCTCCGGCCGTTCGATATTTTCAAAGGTCGCTAACCGATCAGCCGCCGTGGATCGGCGCGCCCCAACCGCCCCAGACATAGATGGCGACAAAGAGGAACAGCCAGACCACATCGACGAAATGCCAGTACCAGGCCGCCGCTTCGAAGCCGAAATGCTGACGGGGGGTGAAGTCGCCCTTATTGGCGCGGATCAGGTTCACGATCAGGAAGATCGTGCCGACGATGACGTGGAAACCGTGGAAGCCGGTCGCCATGTAGAAGGCCGAGCTATAGGGGCTGCCGCCAAACGGAAACGGCGCATGAACATACTCATAGGCCTGGATCGACGAGAAAAGCAGGCCCAGGAGCACGGTGCACCACAAGCCTTTTTTCAGGCCCTCACGGTCACCATGGATCAGCGCATGATGCGCCCAAGTGATGGTGGTGCCCGAGCAGAGCAGGATCAGCGTGTTGAGCAGCGGCAGCTCGAACGCGTTCATGACTTCCAGGCCTTTGGACGGGAACAGACCCTCGATCGGCGCAAGCGCGCTGGGAAAGAGCGAGAAGTCGAAGAAGGCCCAGAACCAGCCGACGAAGAACATGACTTCCGAGGCGATGAACAGGATCATCCCATAGCGCAGATGCAGCTGTACCACCGGCGTGTGATCGCCCGCATGCGCCTCTGCAATCACATTGGCCCACCAGCTGTAGAAGGTGAACAATACGCCCGCGACACCCAGGAAGAACACCCAGCCACCGCCTGCCGGCATGGCGTCGGGATGCAGCCACATGATCCCGCCGAATGCCATGACCAGCGCCGACAATGAGCCAAAAAGCGGCCAGATGCTGGGCGGAAGAATATGATAATCGTGGTTCTTGGCGCCGGCCATGAGCGTGTCTTCCCTGTTCGCGTTCGCGTTATTGTTTCGTGCCTTAGCTTGGCTTCTTGTCCTGCTCAACAGGGTAGAAGGTATAGCTAAGCGTAATTTCCTGCGTATCCTTGTTGTCGGGATCCTTGAGGATCTTGGGATCGACATAGAAAAGTACGGGCATCCGCACCTCCTGCCCCGGCTGCAAGGTCTGCTGGGTGAAGCAGAAACACTGGATCTTGGTAAAATAGGCGCCCGCCTGAGTCGGCGTGACGTTGAAGCTGGCGGTCCCGGTCACGGGTTTGTCCGACATGTTCTTCGCAATGAAGATCGCCATGTCCTTGGCACCGACGGTGACGGTGTCCACCCGATGCTCGGGATAGAATTGCCACGGCATGCCTGGCTGAACATTGGAATCGAATCGGATCGACATGGTGTGCCCTGCGGCCACCGCCACCTGCGTATCTGCCGCCGCGCGCGCGGTGGTGCCACCAAAGCCCGTCTGCTCACAAAAGATGCGGTAGAGCGGAACGGATGCAAAGCCCAGGCCCAGCATCGCCAGCCCGACCCCCGCCATCGCCACCAGCGTGCGGCGATTGCGACGATCCCGGTCGAAGGGTGAAGGGGGAAGCGTCGCCATCATATCGCGTGACTGCTGCTGATCTTGGCAATGGTGATGCCGTAGAACAGGACAACCAGCGCCACCAGCAACAGGCCTGTGACGATAGCACGCGACTTCTGCCGGGCGCGAACCTGCTTTTCCTCTTCAGGCGTCATACGAGCAACCAACGATCAGCAACGACCGCCCCAAACAGGAGGAAAAGATAGAGGATCGAATATTTGAATAGCCGCCGCTCGGGCGCCATGCGCGTCGGATCAGTCTCACGACGCCGCGACACCTGGAAAGCAAAGACGACAAAGAGCGCGGTGCCAAGTAGCGCGACAGTGCCGTAAACGACCCCCGTCAAGCGCAACAACACCGGCGCCATGGCCGCCACGGCCATGATGGCGGTATAGAACCAGATCTGGCGGCGGGTCACGACTTCACCCGACACAACCGGCAGCATCGGAATGCCAGCGGCGGCGTAATCGGTCTTCACGAACAAGGCCAGCGCCCAGAAATGCGGCGGCGTCCAGAAGAAGATGAGCATGAACAGCGCGATCGGCAAGGCCGACACATCACCCGTGACCGCTGCCCAACCAATGACAGGCGGGAACGCACCGGCCGCGCCGCCGATGACGATATTCTGCGCCGTCCGGGGCTTGAGCCAGATGGTGTAGATAAAGACGTAAAACAGGATCGACACGGCGAGGATCGCGGCGGCGAACCAATTGGTCGCCACGCCCATCAACAGCACCGAGAAAAAGGACAGGCCGACACCGAAGTGCAGGGCCGACTGGCGATCCATGCGTCCGGCGGGCAGCGGGCGATTGGCGGTCCGCTTCATCTTTGCGTCGATATCCGCCTCATACCATTGGTTGAGGGTCGCAGCCGCACCGGCGCCCAGCGCAATGCAGAGGACGGCGGTGAAGGCAAGGATCGGGTGAATATGCCCAGGGGCGGCAAGCAGGCCGCACAGGCCGGTGAAGACGACCAGCGTCATTACCCGTGGCTTGGTCAGCGCCACGAAGTCGCGCCAGTGCGCGGGCATCACGGATTCAGCCTGGGGCCGGGTATCGAAGCTCATGGTCTTCATCATCATTCCTGCGCCCCAACCGTCAGAGGCGATTGGCCGGGGACGAACCATGTCCGCCCCCGACCATATGCAACTTAGTGATGCACCGCGTCGTCGATGACGGGGAGCGTTTCGAACTGATGGAAGGGCGGCGGGCTGGACAATGTCCATTCCAGCGTCGTCGCCCCTTCACCCCATGGGTTGGCCGGGGCCTTTTTACCTGCGGCCAGCGACCAGATGAGGTTCACGAAGAAGATCAGCATGCCGACCGCCATGATCTCATAGCCATGGGTGGCAAGCTGGTTCCACTTGGCGAAGGCTTCCGGATAGTCGGGGTAGCGACGCGGCATACCCGACAGGCCCAGGAAGTGCATGGGGAAGAACAGCAGGTTCACGCCGACGAAGAACACCCAGAAGTGCAGGTGGCCGAGGAACTCGTTGTACATCTTCCCCGACATCTTCGGGAACCAGTAATAGAAGCCCGCGAACAGACCGAACACCGCGCCCAGCGAAAGGACGTAGTGGAAGTGCGCGACGACATAATAAGTGTCGTGCAGCACGTCATCGACGCCGCCATTCGCCAGCACGACGCCGGTAACGCCGCCCACGGTGAACATGAAGATGAAGCCAAGCGACCACATCATCGGCGTCTTGTAGGTCATTGACCCGCCCCACATGGTCGCGATCCACGAGAAGATCTTGATGCCGGTGGGGACTGCGATAACCATGGTCGCAGCGGTGAAGTACATCTTCACGTTCACGGACATGCCGGTGGTGAACATGTGATGCGCCCACACGACGAAGCCGACGACACCAATCGCGACCATGGCATAGGCCATGCCGAGATAACCAAAAATGGGCTTGCGGCTGAAGGTCGAGATGATCTGGCTGACGATGCCGAAACCGGGCAGAATCATGATGTACACTTCGGGGTGGCCGAAGAACCAGAAGAGATGCTGGTACAGTTCAGGATCGCCGCCACCGGCCGCGTCATAGAAGGTGGTGCCGAAATTACGATCGGTCAGCAGCATGGTGATCGCAGCGGCCAGAACCGGCAGCGCCAGCAGCAGCAGGAAGGCAGTGACCAGCACCGACCACACGAACAGCGGCATCTTGTGCAGGGTCATGCCCGGCGCACGCATGTTGAGAATGGTGGTGATGAAGTTGATCGCGCCCAGGATCGAGCTGGCGCCCGCGATATGGAGCGACAGGATCGCCATATCGACGGCTGGCCCAGCGGAACCGCTGGTCGAAAGTGGTGCATAAACAGTCCAGCCGGTGCCCGCGCCATAGCCGGTGCCGCCAGGCACGAACGCCGAGCCAAGCAGCAGCGCAAAAGCGGGGATGAGCAGCCAGAAGCTGACATTGTTCATGCGCGGGAAGGCCATGTCCGGCGCGCCGATCATGATCGGCACAAACCAGTTGCCAAAGCCGCCGATCATCGCAGGCATCACCATGAAGAAGACCATGATGAGACCGTGCGCGGTGATGAGCGCATTCCAGAGATGATAGGCCTGGTCCAGCGTGGCAGGCTCAACGCCCATCAGGCTGTGCTGCATATTGGCCCAGGTCTGCAGATACTGCACGCCCGGCTGCGCCAGTTCGGCGCGCATCAGACCCGAAATCGCGCCACCAATAATACCCGCCATGATCGCGAAGATCAGATAGAGGGTACCGATGTCCTTGTGGTTGGTGGACATGAACCAGCGCTGGAAGAAGGCTGGCTTATGATCGGCGTCGTGGTGATCATGGGCGTGCTCGCCGTGATGATCTGCGGTAATGGTGGTCATGACTATCGGACCTTACATCAAAGCTTGGCAGGGGCGGCGGGCGCGGCGGCAGCGGCAGTTGCCGCCGCGGGCTTGGCGCCCGGCAGCGTGCCGCCCTGCGAGAGCACCCACTGGTCGAACTGGGCGGGAGGCAGCGCCTCGATCGCGATCGGCATGAAGCCGTGACGCGCGCCGCACAGTTCCGAGCACTGGCCATAATAGACGCCCGGCTTCTCGATCGTCAGGCTCTTTTCATTTAGGCGGCCGGGAACGGCATCCATCTTCATCCAGAGCGAGGGAACCGCGAAGCTGTGGATCACGTCGGCGCCAGTGATGATCAGCTTGATCGGGCGACCGACCGGCAGAACCAGGCGGTTGTCAGCGGCCAGCAGATGCGGCTCGCCATTTTCAAGCGCCTTTTCCGCTGTCAGCATGTTCGACACGAATTCGGGGATGCCCGCATCGGGATATTCATAACCCCAATACCACTGGTAGCCGGTAACCTTGACGGTCAGCGCATCCTTGGGCGCTGGCTTGTACTGGTCGGCGAGCAGGCCGATCGAAGGCACCGCGATCACCAGCAGGATGACAACCGGGATCACGGTCCACAGAACTTCGATCAGCGTGTTGTGCGCGGTCTTCGACGGGACCGGGTTTGCCGAGCGACGGAACTTGATCATCGCGTAGATCATCAGGATCAGAACGAAGATCGAGATGATGAAGCAGATCGGCAACAGCATCTTGTCATGCAGCCAGCGAGCCGTGTGGCCGGTCGGGCTGAACTGTTCCTGCAACGTATATTCGCCCGGACGCGGCATACCGATGCCTTCGGTCGGCTTCATGCGCGGAGGGGCAGCAACCTTGACCGCAGGTGCGGCGGCGGTCGCATTGGCGACATTGGCGTCAGCCGAATCGGCCGGTGCGGCCGTCGCGGCGGCATTGTCCTGCGCCATTGCCTGACCGCTCAGGCCAAGGGTCGGGGCAAAAGCCAGCAACCCGGCGAGAACAAGCGATTTCACCATCTTCATAAGCGTCTCGATACCCCGTAACCCCTTGGCGCCGTTGCGACGAAGGGCACGCATATCGCGCATCTCCCCCGCCCGGTCGGTCAGCCGCGGCTTATAGGCATGGTTTTTTAATGCCTCAAGCGTGCTGGAGCAGATTTTCTTCGCTGTTGCAACGCGCCAGTGGCCCGCCTATCTCGCTCACCGCGCACAGCCCCCGCGCACCGGGGCGCAGTAATGAACGGCACGAACATGACGGACGAAGAGGTATTGGCGGAATTTCGGGCGGCTGGCGCCCTGCTCGAAGGACATTTCATCCTGTCTTCGGGTCGGCGTAGCGGCAATTATCTGCAATGCGCCCGCGTGTTGATGAATGCTGACCGGGCTGGGCGACTGGCCCGCGCCGCCGTGCAACAGTTGCCCCGTGAACTGCGCAACGAGATCGATCTGGTCGTCTCTCCAGCGATGGGTGGCCTTATTATAGGCCATGAGGTCGGGCGCGCACTGGAAAAGGACGCGGTGTTTCTGGAGCGGCCTGAGGGCACGTTCGAATTGCGCCGCGGATTCGCGATCACACCCGGCCAGAAGGTGCTGATGGTCGAGGATGTGGTGACCACGGGCCTTTCCTCCCGCCAGGCGATCGATGCCGTGGCAGCCGAGGGTGGAATCGTGATCGCAGAGGTCGCGCTGGTCGACCGGTCGGCGGGCGAAGTCGAACTGGGCGTACCCTTCTACCCGCTCGTCAGCATCAACTTCCCGGTCTATGATGCAGACGCGGTGCCGCCTGAACTGGCGGAGATCCCGGCAATCAAGCCGGGCAGCCGAAAGGCCTGATCCGACCATGAGCACGCATCTTCGCCTGGGCGTCAATATCGACCATGTCGCGACGATCCGTAACGCGCGTGGTGGCGAGCATCCCGATCCGGTGAAGGCGGCGCTGCTGGCGGCCAAGGCTGGCGCAGACGGTATCACCGCTCATTTGCGGGAGGATCGACGGCATATTCGCGATGAAGACATCGCCACGCTGATGGCCGCGCTGACCGTGCCACTCAATCTGGAGATGGCAGCGACACAGGAAATGTTGGGCATTGCGTTAAAATATCGTCCGCACGCCGCCTGCATCGTCCCGGAAAAGCGTGAAGAACGCACGACCGAAGGTGGGCTGGACGCCTCCGGGCAGATCGAAGCGCTCAAACCAATCGTCGGCGCGTTGAGCGATGCGGGCATCCGTGTCAGCCTGTTCATCGAACCGGACCCGGTACAGATTGAGGCGGCGATTCGGCTTGCCGCGCCGGTGGTCGAATTTCACACCGGCCGCTACGCCCATCTGGTGGGCGAAGAACGGGCTGGCGAATTGCGGCGGCTGGCTGACGCCGCGGCGCTGGCGGCCAAAAACGGCATCGAACCCCATGCAGGCCACGGCCTGACCTTCGACAATGTCGGACCCGTCGCCGCCATTCCGCAGGTCGCCGAGCTCAATATCGGCCACTTCCTGATCGGCGAGGCGATCTTCGGCGGGCTGGAGGCCAGCATCCGTGAGATGCGGCGGCAGATGGATCTGGCCCGATGAAAGCAACAGGCGCGTGATTATCGGGCTTGGCTCTGACCTCTGCAATATCGAGCGGATACAGGCATCGCTCGACCGGTTCGGAACGCGATTCGAACAGCGGGTGTTTACCGACGTCGAGCGGGCCAAGGCGGATCGCCGACCCTTTACCAAGGCCGGTACGCTAGCCAAGCGCTTTGCCGCCAAGGAGGCCTTTTCGAAGGCCGTCGGGACGGGCTTCAAACGCGGCGTGTTCATGCGCGATATCGGGGTGGTGAACGCCCCCTCGGGCGCGCCGACGCTGGCGCTGTCCGGCGGCGCGCTGGACCGATTGAACGCCCTTGTACCAGATGGGCACAGGCCCGTGATTCACCTGACCTTGACCGATGACCATCCCTGGGCGCAGGCATTTGTAATCATCGAGGTTCTGCCGCAATAAGGCGGACCATTCCGAACGAGCGTTCAATTCCCATGACGGCAGCCGACATGACCGAGCATTCCACCAAGCCTGTCCCCTATGACAGCGCATCCGACAATGGCGCGCCGTTAATCGAGGGCGGGCCTGTCGCAGAGAGTGGCACGCCCCCGGTCAACTGGTGGCATGAGGTCAAGAGCATCGTCCTGTTGATCCTGGCGGTGCTGGCGTTCCACAGTTTCGTCGCCAAGCCTTTCTATATCCCCAGCGAATCGATGATGCCGGTGCTGCTCAAAGGCGATCGGCTGGTGGTCAGCAAATTCCCTTACGGCTGGTCCTATGTATCGCCCAGTTTTCATCCCCTGCCCTTCATCGGCGGACGGATATTCGGCCGCCTGCCCGCGCGCGGCGACATCGTCATCGTTTCGCCCCAGAACCGGCGAGAGGATTATATCAAGCGCGTCATCGGCCTGCCCGGCGACATCATAGAGGTGCGTGGCGGCCAGGTGATCCTGAACGGGATCGCATTGAAGCAGAAGGCGGTAAAGCCAATCCGCATTCCCATTGATGCCAACGCCCCCTGCCCGCCTTCGCAATTTCCCGGTGCGCTGATCCAGGCCGCCGACGGGTTGGATTATTGCGAGTTGCCGGTGCGACAGGAAATCCTGCCCAATGGCAAGACCTATCTGACCATCGATGTCGGCCCGAGCGCGCTCGACTGGTACGGACCTGTGCGCGTTCCCACCAATCACGTTTTCCTGATGGGGGACAATCGCGACAACAGCGCCGACAGCCGCGCTCCGCTGGAGGAAAATGGCCTTGGCGGACCGGTACCGTGGGAAACGATCGGCGGCCGGGCCGAATTCATCACCTTCTCGCTGGACGGCAACGCCAACTGGAACCCTGTCAGTTGGTTCCGCGCCCTGCGTGGCGAGCGCGCCGGGAACAGCCTGAGACCGGCAAGCGTTACACCCCCGAAATAAGGCAATGAAAGGGGCCGGGCTTGAGCGACAAACAAATGCATGTTGAGGAGCCAGGCCCCAGCGAATTGCAAAGCCCCCTCGTCCAGCATGAACTGAAGCGCGCAGGCGTCTGGTTTGCGCTGGGGATCGCCATCGCGCTGCTGGTGCTGCTGGCGCAGCCGCTGATGCTGGTGATGGGCGCGTTGGTGCTGGCGACGATGATGGACGGCGGCACACGCCTGTTGGGTCGTACCGCGCCGATAGGCCGCGGCTGGCGGCTGACAATCGTGCTGCTCGGTGCGGTCGCCTTCATGGTCTACACTTTCTACCTCACCGGATCGAGCCTCGCCGCGCAGGCGCAGGCGATGCGGACCATCGTGGAGGCGCAGGTCACGCGCATCGGCGGCTGGATGCAGCAAATGGGCATCACGACCACGCCGGAAGACCTCAAGAGCCTCGCCACCCAGGCGATGAGTTCGATGGGCCGGGTCACGGCGGCCGTAGGCACGGCGGTCGGCGCCATCACCAGCGGCGTTATGATGCTGGTGCTGGCGATCTTCATCGCGGTCGAGCCAAAACTCTATGAACGCGGCGTCGCCTGGATGCTGCCGATGGAAAAGCGCGCCAATTTCTACACCATCGCCGACAAGATGGGCTGGACGCTGCGGCGGCTGATGTTCGGGCGGCTGATCGGCATGACGGTCGAGGGTGTTGGCACATGGCTGCTGCTGTGGGCGGGCGGCGTACCGATGGCGGGACTGCTGGGCATCCTGACCGGCCTGTTCGCCTTCCTCCCCAATATCGGGTCGATCATTTCCGGCGTGCTGATCATATTGGTGGGCTTTTCGGCTGGCACCAATACCGGCCTTTATGCCTTTGGCGTCTATCTGGCGGTACAGATCGTCGATGGCTATCTGATCGTGCCGATGGTCGCGAAAAAGGCGACCGACCTTGCCCCTGCACTGGTGTTGGCCGCGCAGATCCTGTTTGGCGCGCTGTTCGGCATCATGGGCCTGTTTCTGGCCGATCCGATCGTCGCAATGATCAAGGTCTATCTGGAAGAACGCTCCAGGACGCTGGGCGCCAAGGCGAGCGGCCAGACTGAACCACGGACCATAGAAAAACGGGCCTGACTGGAGAGGCAGGCCCGTTTTTGCATCTTCTTTGGCGCTCAGTGTTCTTTGGCGCTCGGTGGCGCTTTACTGACCCGGCATCTGCGGCGGTATTGGCGGTGCGCCGGCGCCGCCCTGATGTTGCATCATCTGCTGCATCTGCATGATTTCCGCCTTCGATTTAAAATCGATGACATGGATATCGAAGACCAGCAGCGAATTGCCGGGGATCGGGCCATTATCTTCGGCGCCATAGCCAAGCTGCGGCGGAATCCACAGCTTGTATTTGCCGCCCTTCTTCATCTTTTGCAGGCCTTCGGAGAAGCCCGGCACGACGCCATCCACCGGCATCGCCGCCTGCGGATTCTCGTCAAAGACCGTACCGTCGAGCAGCGTGCCCTTGTAACCGATCAGCGCAACATCAGAAGCCGTCAGAGTCGGGCCGCTGCCCTCCTCGATCACCTTGAGTTGAAGCCCCGATGGCGTGGTCACGACGCCCGCTTCCCCGGCATTGGCCGCAAGGAAGCTGACCGGCGTCGCAGCGACACCACCCTGCCCCGCCCAGGCCAGACCGCCTGCTGCGAGTGCCACGGCAGCAACACCAATCCACAGGCGGGTCAACGACCCCTTTGCAATGGGGCGAAGGGGAACGGCCGTCGTGGACATGGCTTTGGCGCCTTGTAGCTGAGGGGAAGTTGGAAAAAACAGGCACGGAGCGGCGTTTCAGCCGCCCCGCCGGGACGCCAGGGGCGTCTTACCGGACGCCGTCACGCTCGGCGCGCTTGCGCTCCAGTTTGCGTGCGCGGCGAACCGCAGCGGCCTTTTCACGGGCGCGCTTTTCCGAGGGCTTCTCATAGTGGCGACGCAACTTCATTTCGCGATACACACCCTCGCGCTGCAGCTTCTTCTTGAGCGCGCGCAGGGCCTGATCGACATTGTTGTCGCGAACGATGATTTGCATAACCCAGTCTATCTCCAGTCGATAACAGTCGGATCGGCGGGAAAAAATCCTTCCCGACGGGCCGGCCGAAAGCAAAAAAGCAACAAGCCGCCGCAAGTCACCCTGCGTCGTATGGCTGGCGCCCTACCAGCAGAGTCGCAGAAACTCAACCCAAAAGCCGACTCCCTCGACATATGCGACGGACGGAGGGATAGTGCGGTCATAATAAACAAGGAGGATCGCCATGGCTACCGCCATCAACAGCCCAACCATGAGTGACGCGGAACGGGAAGCGCGCCAGCAGCTAGCCGCCTGTTATCGCATTTTCGACCATATGGGCTGGTCCGAATTGATCTACAACCACATCACGCTGAAGGTACCCGGCGAAGACGGCGCTTTCCTCATCAACCCGTTCGGTATGCTCTATTCAGAGGTTTGTGCGTCCAACCTGGTCAAGATCGACATTGACGGCACGGTACTGGACGGCAGCCCCTACCCCGTCAACCGCGCCGGCTTTACCCAGCATAGCGTCTTTCACCGCCATTTGCCCGACGCCCATTGCATCATCCACACCCATACAACAGCGGGCATGGCAGTGAGCGCGACCGTCGAAGGACTGACGCCCACAAACTTCTACGCCGCCGCCTTCATCGGGCGGATCGCCTACCACGAGTTCGAGGGGGTGACGATTCGCCCCGAGGAGGGCGAACGGCTGATTGCCAATCTGGGCGACAAACGAATCATGATGCTGCGCAACCATGGGACGCTGGTGATGGCCGATAGCCTGCCCAAGGCGTTCCTGACTCACTGGATGCTCCAGCGCGCCTGCGAAATCCAGGTGGCGACTGGCGCAGCGGGCACGCCGGTGGTGATCCCGCATGAGGTGATCGCGGTGCATCAACGCGATCTGGCGGGCGTGACGCTGCCCGTTGGGCCGGGTGTACCCGACTTTCAGGCGATGGTGCGACTGATCGACCGGCAGGACAAGAGTTGGCGGGACTAGGGGCTTCGCGGCCGACATCCGACAGGCTGTTGGACGCTCCCCCGCCGCTACGCTAGAGCAAACGACATGACCCGGTTCACCGTCAACGATCGCCCCGTCCAATATCGAATGGACCCGGACACGCCTTTACTGTGGGCGCTGCGTGATGCGTCGAACCTGACGGGCACGAAATATGGCTGTGGGACGGGCGATTGCGGGGCCTGCACCGTCGATATTGATGGTGAAGCGGTTCGATCCTGCCAGATCAGCATCGGCAAGACCGAAGGGCGCTTCGTCACCACGATCGAGGCACTATCCCCCGATCGCGGCCATCCGCTGCAACAGGCATTCGCGGCGGAAAATGTGTCGCAATGCGGCTATTGCATCCCCGGCATGATCATGGCGGCGTCGGTACTGCTCAGGCGGACCAGCGACCCCAGCGACGACGAGATTGACGGCGCGATCACCAATATCTGCCGCTGCGGGGTTTATCCGCGCGTGCGGGGGGCGATCAAGCGCGCGGCGCGTGTCATGCGGGGCGAGGAACAGGTCGCCGCCGCCCCGCCGCCCGGCATTACACCCGAGGATGCAGCGCGGACGGTGCCTGCGTTGAAGAAGCCATAGCCACCCTAGAGCATAATCCGATCCGATTGCATCGGCGCGGCTGTCTAGTCTTTTGATTTACCGCGTTTTCTGAGCCAGCAGGTGATTCCGCCTGCTTGGAAAACGCTCTAACCGAAACGGTAGCCCGAGACGGTCCAGCCCAGCACGCTGCTGCGATGATCGCGCACAGCCGGATCGTCGCCGCCAGCGCCCAACGCGATCATCAGCGGCAACAGATGCTCTTCGCGCGGGTGAGCGAAATGCGCGTGGGGAAGATGATCCCAGGCGGCGACCCGTCGCGCGCGGCTATCGGCATCGGGATCGGTCACAGCCGCGGTCAACGCATCGTCCCAGGTGGCGGACGGCGCCATCGCCTGTGCCCCACGCACGCGCAAATTGTGGAAGCTCATGCCCGATCCGACGATCAGCACGCCTTCGTCGCGCAGGGGCGCAAGCGCCCGTCCGGCAGCGATATGTGCAACGGGATCAAGATCATGGCGAAGCGAGATCTGCGCCAGTGGAATGTCCGCGCTGGGGACCGCGACCTTCATGGGGATGAAAACACCATGGTCCCAGCCGCGTGCGGTTTCCTCCGATGTGGCGAAACCGGCACCTTCCAGCAATGCAGCGGCGCGGCGAGCGACGTCGGGCGCGCCCGACGCATCCCAACGCAACTGATAAGTGTGCGGCGGGAAGCCGTGATAGTCGAACAGTAGTTCCGGCCGTTCGCCGACATGAACAGTGAAGTCCCGCGCCTCCCAATGGCCCGAGACCAGCAGTATGGCGCGCGGACGTTCGGCCAAGCTGCCGATCAGACCTGCCAGATAGTCCTGCATCGGATGCCACATCGGGTCGCTGTGGGGATGATCGGGATCGGCAGGGTCCATGAAGAAGCAGGGACCGCCCCCATGGGGGATGAAGAATGTGGGAAGTGTCATGCACCAACAGATCGGGTGGCGACGCTCCGCCCGCAATCGCCCAGTAGGAAACGAAGGGTTTCGTCCACGCTAACGACCTTAGCCGCACAGGACTGATGCCTATGTGATGACGGAAAGTAGCCGGGCCAAGAACCGAATCTTTCTGCAAGCTGACAGAACAATTCAGCAATGCGACATAGCGACAAGCCTAAATGAAGGAGACAACGGGCCAGATGGTGTCCGTCAGAGGAAAGTCAAAGGCGATGTTTAGGAAGACAATGCTGGTGGGTCTTATGGCCGTGACTGCACTGGGCGGCGTTGCCCCCGCCTACGCACAGCGTGGCGACAATGAACATGGCCGTTCGGAGCGTGGCAGTTCTGATCGGGGTCGTGGTCAGGGTTGGCAGCGCGGTGGCGAAGCGCGTCCCCAGGGCGGCCAGATGGATCGCGGGCAGACACAAGGCCGTCAGATGCAGGACGGTCGCGGCGCGCAATGGCGTGGTGCGCAGGCGCAGCCCGGCGGCCAGCCACAAATGCAGGCTCGCCCCCAGGTGCAGCCACAGCGTGCGCCCGAAGCCCAGCGCGAATGGCAGCAGGGCCAGCGCGCCCAGCAGCAACAGGGCTGGCAGCAAGGGCAGCGCAATGAACGGCAATATTGGCGCCAGGGCAGTCGCAACGAAGGGCGCGGCGAAGCCCGCAATAACAGCCGCGACGAAACGCAGAACAACTGGCGCAATGACAACCGCAACAACGCACGTCAGAATGATTGGCGCAACGATCGCCCGTCCAATGGCTGGAACAATACGAACAACGGGCGCTGGCAAAGTGGTGCCCGCCGCTATGATGACCGGACGCGCTGGAGCAACCAGCGGCGCTGGGACAATGGCTGGCGCAATGACCGTCGCTATGACTGGCAGAGCTATCGCTCGCATTATGGCGACCGCTACCGGGCAAGTCGATATTATGCACCGCGCGGCTGGGATTATGGCTATCGGCGTTTCTCGGTAGGGATATTCCTGTCGAACATGCTCTATGCCAATAATTACTGGCTGGACGATCCTTACAGCTACCGCCTGCCACCCGCCTACGGCACGCTACGCTGGGTGCGCTATTATGACGATGCGCTGTTGGTCGATATCCGCGACGGCTATGTCGTCGATGTGATTCACGATTTCTTCATCTAAACAAATATCGGACTTCCTGGACTGGCCTTCAGGAACCACTGGACCCGAGGCGGCAACGTCTCGGGTTCTTTTATATTGATGGCACCCAAGGGGAATGGCAGAGGCGCAGCATGAGCGATCCGATCATCGACGATGGCGGGGTGGCCTCCGCCCACCGCGCCCGGATAGGGCAGACCGTCCGGTCGCGGCTGGACCGCAATCCACTGGTCAGCCGCATCGAGGCGCAGGACTTCGAAATCTATGGCCGCCATGATTTCCTGAGCGCGCAGGAATGCGCCGATCTACGCAGCCAGATCGACGCGCAGGCGCAACCCTCCACCTTGTTTGCCGGGAGCGCCAATCCCGACTATCGCACCAGTCACAGTTGCCACCTCAATCACCACGACCCGCTGGTGCTGGGAGTGAGTGATCGAATTGCCGCACTGACCGGGATCGACCCGGCCACCGGAGAAACGCTTCAAGGGCAGCGTTATACGGCGGGTCAGGAATATAAGGTTCATTGCGACTATTTTCCCGTCACCGCCGACTATTGGCCCAGGATGCGCGCAACCGGCGGGCAGCGCTGCTGGACGGCGATGATCTACCTCTCCCCTGTCGAGGCGGGAGGCGAGACGCACTTCCCCCATTGCGAATTCATGGTCCCCCCGCGTGAGGGGATGATCCTGATCTGGAACAATCTGGATAACAACGGCGCGCCCAATCCCCAGAGCGTCCATGCCGCGCGCCCGGTCGAGCAGGGCAGCAAATATGTCGTCACGAAATGGTATCGCGAACGCGCCTGGACACCCTGAACTGTCGTTACACTTTGCGACAGAGATGACTGATAGCTGACAGCGTCATTCCCCGCCCGTTCAGTCAGGCTGCCCTATAATGCCCTTGTTGATTGAGGAACCCGCCGCTCCGTCGGCAGTTCTCACCAGCGATATTCAGCAAAGGCTGAAGGGAGAAAAGATATGCGTAAGATCATCATGTTAGGCCTGCTGGCCGCCACCGTCATGCCGGGCGTCGCCCAGGCGCAATCCTATCGCGAAGCCCGCGACAGCCAGCGCGAAGTACGCCAGGAACGACGCGACCTGCAACAGGCCCAGCGGCATGGCGATCGCCGCGATGTGCGTGACGCCCGCGCTGACCTGCGCGACGCCCGCCAGGAATCGCGTGAGGACTGGCGCGACTATCGCAAGAGCCACCGCGACGTCTATCGTGGCGGCAACTGGCGCGCGCCGTTCCGCTACAATCAGTGGAATGTCGGCGCCCAGCTTCGCCCGTCCTATTATAATTCACGCTATTATATCAACGACCCGCAGCGCTATCGCCTGCCCCGCGCCGGTGCCAACACCCGCTGGGTGCGCCACTATAATGATGTGCTGCTGGTCAATGTCCGGACCGGTCGCGTGATGCAGGTCCATCGCGGCTTCTTCTGGTAAGCCAGCAAGCCGAAGCTGAAATTATTGCGGCCCCGCACTTAGGTCCGGGGCCGCTTATCGTTGCGACGACACTCTCTCCAAAGACCCATCCCCCTTGGCCGCGCCGCCCGTTTCCGGGCAGGCGCGGCCGATGACATACGCATGGCATATCACCGGTCCGAAAGGGGGGTGGACCATCCTTGCAAACGTATAGAACGGATGAATGTTCCGTTCGTCTCAGGCTCAGCTTTGCCCAAGCACCTTGGCAATAAGTTTCCGACTATTATCAATACCATAGAGGGCAATAAAGCTGCCCATGCGCGGCCCCTGATCGGCACCGAGCAACGTCTGGTATAGCGCCTTGAACCAGTCACGCAGTTCCGCAAAGCCGAACGCCTCATCCTTGCCGATGGCATAGACGATATTCTGGACATCTTCCGCCGAGGCATCGGCGGATAGAGCTCCAAGTTCATCATCCAGCTTTTGCAGCGCGGCGGCTTCATTCGGCTCAGGCGCGCGACGCTTGAGCGTTGGCGCGACGAAATCACGGTGATAGGCCAACGCATGGCCAATCAGCGCGTCAAGCTCGGGATAGGCCTCTGGCGAAGCGTCGGCGACATAGTTGCGGAGATAACTCCACACCTGATCGCGGGTCGCGTCCCCCATCACCCCGACCAGATTCAGCAACAGGCCGAAGGTCACGGGCAGAGTGCCCTGCGGCAGCTTTCCGTCATGGATATGGTGGACCGGGTTGCCCAGTTGCTGCTCGACCGCCTGATTGGCATAATTGCCGCGGAACTGCCAATATTCGTCCACCGCACGCGGGATGACGCCCATGTGCAATTGCTTGGCCTTTTTCGGCTCCCGATAGGCGTAGAAAGCCAGGCTTTCCTGCGGACCATAGGTCAACCATTGGTCGAGGCTCAGACCATTGCCCTTGGACTTGGAGATTTTCTCCCCCTTCTCGTCCAGGAACATTTCGTAGTTGAAGCCCTCGGGCGGGCGGGCGCCCAGCGCGCGGCAAATCTTCGAGCTTTGCGTGACCGAATCGATCAGATCCTTGCCAGCCATCTCATAATCGACGCCCAGCGCGACCCAGCGCATCGCCCAGTCGACCTTCCATTGCAGCTTCGCCGCGCCGGACAGGATCGACTGTTCAACCATCTCACCCCCAGGGACCGAAGTGTCTTGAAAGCGGACGAGGCCAGCCTCGGCGTCGATCACCTCGACCGGCACTTGCAGGACGATCCCGCTCTTGGCCGAGATTGGCAGGATAGGGGAATAGGTCGCCTGCCGCTCCTTGCGGAGCGTGGGCAGCATAATGTCCATGATCGCAGAATAGCGCCGCAACACCTGACGCAGCGCCTCGTCGAACGCGCCAGCCTGATAGCGTTCGGTCGCCGAGACGAATTCATAATCGAAGCCATAGCGGTCAAGAAATTCGCGCAGCGTCGCATTATTATGATGCGCGAAACTTTCATGACATCCGAACGGGTCGGGCACCTGCGTCAGTGGCTTGCCCAGATGCTCGGCCAGCATCGCGCCATTGGGCACATTGTCGGGCACTTTGCGCAGGCCGTCCATATCATCGCTGAACGCGACCAGCCGCGTCGGCACGTCCGACAGCGCATGGAAGGCGTTACGAACCATCGTCGTGCGGAGCACTTCATTGAACGTGCCGATATGCGGCAGGCCCGACGGGCCATAGCCGGTTTCAAACAGGATATGGCCCTTGCCCGGCGCGCCATCCGGATAGCGCTTCAACAGCTTGCGCGCTTCCTCATAGGGCCAGGCCTTGGACGAGAGCGCGGCGGCGCGCAGGGTATCGGATACGGTCATAGCGATGCCCCACTAGACTGTACGGCGGCGAAAAGAAACGCCCTTTACCCGCGAAAAGTGGGCCAAATCGTGCCGGATTTTCAACTTTCGTTAACCCTGATCTAGGATAATCCCATATTGGAGGCACCATGCAGATACCGCGCAGTCGCGAACGCATCACCGTAGAAATTCCCATCGTCATAACGACGGTGCTGGAAAGCATGGAAGGCGTGATCGTCGACCTGAGCGAAGGCGGCGCGCAGATTACCGGGTGCAGCCTGCCTCCGAAAAGCCAGTGCCAGATCGATCTGGACGGCTATGTCGTGTTCGGCACGGTGCGCTGGTCGGAAGAAGACCGCATGGGCATCCGCTTTCCGTTCACCATGACTGAAGGCCCGTTGTTCGAAAAGCTGGCAATGGCAAAGACCCCAAAGCACGCGCCAGCCGCCTACCAATTGCGCCCCGCAACCTCGCGACCCGCTCCGGTCGCCAGCATCGGTGGCGGTGGGTTCGGACGTCGGCGCGCCTGACGGCCACTTTCGCCCCCGCATCTAATTTCGCCGCAAAGGCGGTTTCCCTTTTGTTCCGACATCACTAAGCCGGGTCCGTGATCGACCCTGCTTCCCTACCCGCGCTTCATGCCAGCCATGGCGGCGTGTGGCTGCGCGAGGGCGACGAAACACGCGGCTTGGCCAAGGGGCAGGCTATCGCGCGTGCGGCAGAAACGCCGGTCCTGCTGCTGAACGCACCGCTGACCGGACAGCGGCTGGGCTATCCTGAACTCAACGGCCTCGACCTGCTGGAATTATGGGCCTTCGTCTATCCAGCGCGCTTTGTGGTGCCCACGCCCAAGGGGCTGGCCGATGCGCTGGGCCTGACGCCACCGCGGCAGGAGGGCGATATTCCAGCGCTGCTACAAGCGGTGGCGGGCGCACTGGTCGCGACACTGACGAACACCGGCTGGACCGAGCGGGAGGGCGCATGGACCAGCGCGCAATCGCTGGCGCGGCTGCGCTGGCCCTGGGCGCCGCTGGTCGTGCCACACATAGCCAAGCCGCGCGAAGCGGAACGCTGGCTCTTTTCCAAATTGTCCGAATGGGAAGAAGCCGCCCCCCGCCCTGCTCCACGCACGATCACCCTGAATGGTGATACGGTGCTGGAGCGGCTGGACCGGCTGACCGGCGCGGGCGCGGAGCCGCGTCAGGGCCAGCGCGATTATGCAGAGGCGGCCGCTGCAACCTTTGGCCCCAAGCAAATGCGCGACCAGCCCAATATGCTGCTGGCAGAGGCAGGCACGGGCATCGGCAAGACGCTGGGCTATCTCGCCCCCGCCTCGCTCTGGGCCGCCGAAGCGGGCGGGACGGTGTGGGTGTCCACCTATACCAAGGCACTGCAACGCCAGTTGGACCGCGAAACGCTGCGCCTGTTTCCCGATCCGCAGATCGCGGCGAAGCGGGTGGTGGTTCGCAAGGGTCGCGAAAATTATCTGTGCCTCCTGAACCTTGAGGATGCATTGCAGGGTGGCTTTGCGGGCCGTGCCGCCGTGCTGGCGCAACTGGTCGCGCGCTGGGCGGCGTTCACCAAGGATGGCGACATGATCGGCGGCGACCTGCCCGGCTGGTTGCCGACGCTGTTTCGCCGCAACGGCTCCACCGCGCTGACCGACCGGCGCGGCGAGTGCATCTATGCGGGCTGTCCGCATTATCGCAAATGCTTCATCGAACGATCGGCGCGCGCCTCCGCCGACGCGGACA
The DNA here is from genome assembly GCF_037154075.1 of Sphingobium aromaticiconvertens. Lineage (NCBI taxonomy): Bacteria > Pseudomonadati > Pseudomonadota > Alphaproteobacteria > Sphingomonadales > Sphingobiaceae > Sphingobium > Sphingobium aromaticiconvertens. The sequence continues at coordinate 962,685 of NZ_JBANRJ010000001.1, read as the reverse complement.
TCGTCATCGCCAACCATGCGCTGGTGATGATCAACGCCGCGCGCGGGCGTGAGACGGGGCAGCATCCCACGCGCATCATCTTCGACGAAGGGCATCATCTGTTCGATGCGGCCGATTCGACCTTCTCCGCTGCCTTGTCCGGGGCGGAGGCGATCGAGTTGCGGCGCTGGATCATCGGTCCCGAAGGCACGTCGCGCGGGCGACGGCGGGGGCTGGCGGCGCGCCTGTCCGACGTCGCAAGCTATGATACAGAGGGTGGCGAGGCGATCGAGGCGGCGCGCAATGCGGCGCAGGCGCTGCCGAGCGATGACTGGTTGAAGCGCATCGTCGGGGGCGATCCGTTCGGGCCGATCGAGCGGCTGCTCGCGGCGGCGCGAGGCACGGTCTATACGCGCGCGGCGGAAAATGGCGAAGCGGATGCAGGCTATGGCCTGGAGACGGAACTGGCCGAACCGGACGGCGCGCTGGTCGACGCCGCGCAGGAAGCGGCGCTGGCGCTCGACGGGCTGCTGCGCCCGCTCACGCGCCTGGGCAAGCGGCTGGAAGCGGTGATCGAGGATGCGCCCGACTGGCTTGACGGCGCAGCGCGCGCTCGGATTGAGGGGGCGATCGCCTCGCTTGGCTGGCGCTGCGACCTGATCGCCGCCTGGCTGGCATTGCTGGCGCGAATCGGCGGCCCGGCGGACAGCGATTATGTGGACTGGCTGGCGGTTGATCGTTTCGAGGGGCGCGAATTCGACATCGGTATCCACCGCCACTGGCTGGACCCGACCAAGCCCCTCGCCCAGACGGTGCTGAAGCCGGCGCAGGGCGTCATCGTCACCTCGGCGACTCTGAAAGGCGGTGGCGACTGGGGCAATGCGGAGGAACGCAGCGGCGCGACCCACCTGCCACGCGGCGCCGCACGGTTCGAAGCAAATAGCCCATTCGACTATCCACAAGCCTCACAGGTGCTGGTCGTCACCGACATCAAGCGCGGCGACATTGCCGCGCTGTCGGGCGCCTATGCACGACTGATCGAGGCGGCGGGCGGCGGCACGCTGGGCCTGTTCACTGCCATCCGTCGCTTGCGGACCGTTCATGCCCGGATCGCTGACCGGCTGGCGCGGGCCGGCCTGCCGCTCTTTGCCCAGCATGTCGATCCAATGGATACGGGCACGCTGGTTGATATTTTCCGGGACGATCCGCGCGCGTCCCTGCTGGGCACCGATGCCTTGCGGGACGGTGTGGACGTTCCCGGCCATTCGCTGCGGCTGGTGGTGATGGAAGGGGTGCCATGGCCCAAGCCAACGGTGCTGCACGCGGCGCGGCGGCTGGTGGGCGGGGGCAATGCCTATGACGACCGGCTGATCCGTGCGCGGTTGGCGCAGGCCTTTGGGCGGCTGATCCGGCGGGCGGGCGACCAAGGGAGCTTCGTCATTCTGTCCGCCGCCATGCCCAGCCGCTTGCTGAGCGCCTTTCCGCCGGGCGTGCCGATCCGCCGTGTGACGTTGGACGAAGCGATCATTGCTGTCAGCACCTCTTCGTCCGACGACAAATCCTTTGTCGGATCGGGACATCCCCCACTTGGCGCGGACGGCGCCTTCGTGCATCAGGGGGACGAATCCAAGAGCGGCGACCTGGAGAGCGAATGAAGCGGTTGACCCTGTTGCGCCACGCCAAGTCCGACTGGGACGATCCGGTAGCGCGCGATTTCGATCGGCCCCTCAATCGCCGGGGCGAGAAGGCCGCGCTGCTGGTCGGCCAATATGCGAAATCGCGGAAGATGGCGTTTGATCACTTGGTCGCATCCCCCGCCGCACGGGTGATGCAGACGCTGGAAACCTTCTTCGAAGGCTATGGGCAGGCGGTCGAGACGCAGTGGGACCGGCGCATCTACCTGGCATCCCCCGCCACGCTGATCGACGTGATTCGCGATCTGCCCGAACGCGTGGACAGCGCGCTGATGGCCGGACATAATCCGGGGTTGGAGGAACTGATCCTGGCTCTCGTGCCGGACGACGGCGCCAGCACGTTGCGCGAAGATGTGGAGGTGAAGTTCCCGACCGCAAGCCTGGTCGTTCTCGATCTTGCCGTAGAACGCTGGTCGGACGTAGCCGATAACAGCGCCACGCTGGTCAGTTTCACACGGCCACGTGATCTTGATCCGGCGCTCGGGCCAGAAACGCGTTGAGTCTGTTGTGGTGAACCTGTTGCGATGAAAGCGGGGCCATCCACACCGATCCACTGGCGCATCGCAGAGGCAAAGGATGCCCCGGCCCTTTCCATATTGGGCGGCGCGACGTTCCTGACGAGTTTTGCCCATGACCATCCGGGGCCGGCACTGGTCGATCATATCCGTCGCGCTCATGGCGATGACTATTATCGGGCCGCCATCGGCAATCCGCGCCACTATTTGCTGATCGGTGAAACACCGCTTGGCGCGCCCGTCGGCTATGCGCTGCTGACCCCGCCTGACCTGCCCGTGGCGACCGACGATGCAACGGACCTGGAACTGAAACGCATCTATCTGCTGACCGGCTGGCAGGGCGGCGGCAATGGCGACGCACTGATGGGGCTGCTTATGCAGGAAGCGGTACGGCGCGGGGCGAGCAGACTGCTACTGGCGGTCTATCCACAAAATGACCGCGCACGGCGCTTTTATGCGCGGCACGGCTTTGTGCAGATTGGGTCGATGACCTTCATGGTCGGCGACGTGCCGTTCGAGGATCTGGTCTATGCGCGGGATTTATAGATCGGTCCCGAGCGCTTAGAGCATGATCCGATCAGACTGAGTCGGATCATGCTCCATTTATCTTTTGTTTTCCGCATTTTCGTAAGTCAGCAGATCGTGCCATCTGCCTAGAAAATGCTCTAAGGTTCGCCGACGATCTTCGCCAATTGCGCGCGGATCGCTTCCAGTCGGGCGATCAGGGCGAGGTCCTGGTCAGATGAGGCTGGCCTATCCTGTGGCGCATGGCCTTCCCCCTCTGCCAGCGCCTTCTGCGCACCGCGAACGGTAAAACCCTCAACATTGAGCAACTGATTGATGCGATGGGCGAGTGCAACGTCGGCGGGCCGATAGTAGCGACGATTGCCCGATCGCTGCAGCGGGCGGAGTTCCGGGAAACGCGTTTCCCAATAGCGCAGTATATGCTGGGGCAAACATAGCTCCGCCGCCAGTTCGCTGATCGTCAGAAATGCACCCTCAACCTTCATAGCAGGCTGGTTTGCACCTATAGTTGATAAAAGGTCAACCTTGGCAAGGTCTGACCAGTGCGACAACCAGGCCGCTATTAAGGGTTACGCCCCCGCAACGCGATCCCGCATCGACTGGCTGGCGCGGAAGGTCAGCACTCGCCGTGAATCGATCGGCACTTCCACCCCGGTCTTGGGATTGCGGCCCATGCGCTGGTTCTTGTCGCGCAGGACGAAGGTGCCAAAGCTGGAAATCTTCACATTCTCGCCACGCTCCAGCGCGTCGGACATATGATCAAGAATGGATTCGACGATCGACGACGCCTCCGCCCGCGACAGGCCGATATGGCGGTTAACGCTTTCGGCCAGGTCGGCACGCGTCAAGGTTCCGTTGCTGCTCATCCTGTCCCCGCTTTTCGCCACCAAGCCCCTTTGATCATCGGGCGCGGACGATCACGGCGAAATGTGCGACATCCTCACCGATTCGGCAAGGCTTCACATTGTAAGGATTGAACAATATCGGGACAGGTCCGCAACAACCCGCTTTCCGGGAAATGATCGTCAGGTCCGAAGGACGCAGGCACCCCAGGTAAAGCCGCCGCCCATCGCCTCCAGCACCAGCACCTGGCCCGGCTGGATTCGCCCGTCACGCATGGCGACATCAAGCGCCAAGGGTACGGAGGCCGCCGACGTATTGGCGTGGCGATCCACGGTGACGACCACCTTGTCCGGCGATAATTTGAGCTTGCGTGCGGTCGCATCGAGAATGCGGGCATTGGCTTGATGCGGGATCAGCCAGTCGATATCCTGCGGGTCCAGGCCCGCTACACCCATCACTTCGTTCAGTACGGAAGCAAGGTTGGTGACGGCATGGCGAAACACCTCCTGCCCCTTCATCCGCAGCTTGCCCACGGTGCCGGTAGTCGACGGACCGCCATCGACATAGAGAAGGCCATTATGGCGGCCATCGGCGTGCAATTTCGCCGCCAGGATGCCGCGTGCGCCCGCTTCGCTTTCCTCCGCGCCCAGCACGACCGCACCCGCGCCGTCGCCGAAGAGAACGCAGGTCGTGCGATCCTCCCAGTCGAGGATGCGGCTGAAGGTTTCCGAACCAATGACAAGCGCGCGATCCGCAGCGCCGCTGCGGATCATACTGTCGGCGACAGTCATCGCGTAGAGAAAGCCCGAGCAGACCGCCGCAACGTCGAATGCAACGCAATCGTCGATCCCGAGTGCAGCCTGAACGATAGTAGCGCTGGCCGGGAACGTCTGGTCCGGCGTGGCGGTTGCCAAGATGATGAGGTCTATCGCCTGTGGTCCCAACCCCGCGGCGTCAAGCGCAGCACGGGCCGCTTGTGTCGCCAGCGTCGCGGTGGTTTCCCCTTCAGCGGCGATGTGACGGTTGCGGATGCCGGTCCGCTCGACGATCCATTCGTCGCTGGTGTCCACCGTCTCCGCCAGTTCAGCATTGGAGACAGCGCGCGACGGCAGGGCTGAGCCCGTACCAAGCAGGACGGAGCGACGGATCACTTTACGGGCAGCTCCATATGGGACGCGGTGGTTGAAAGCGACTCGACGCTCGCCATGTCCGCCGCGATCCGGCGGGTAATATCCTCTTCCAACAGCCGGGCTGCAACATGAACAGCGTTGGCCACGCCCTTTTCATTGGCGTTACCGTGGCTTTTCACCACCACGCCATTCAACCCCAGAAATACTGCGCCATTGTGATTATTGGGGTCGAGATGATGCTTGAGAAGGTGCATCGCCGGCTTGGAAATGAGGAAGCCCAGTTTCGAGCGAATCGAACTGGTGAAAGCGCGACGCAGCACGTCGGTGACGAAACGGGCGGTGCCCTCCGCCGTCTTGAGCGCGACATTGCCCGAAAATCCGTCGCACACGATCACGTCGGTGTCGCCATGGCCGATCTTGTCGCCCTCGGTAAATCCTTCGAAGCGCAACGGCAGCGTCGCCTTGCGCAACATGGCGGCCGCATCGCGGATCTCATCCGTCCCCTTCATCTCCTCCGTGCCGATATTCAGCAGGCGGACGCGGGGTGTTTCAAGATCGAAGGCAATGCGTGCATAGGCCGCGCCCATCACAGCGAACTGGACAAGATTGCGAGCGTCACATTCAGTATTGGCGCCAAGATCCAGCATGACGACATCATTGTCACCCAGCGTCGGCAGCATGGCCGCCAGCGCGGGCCGATCGACACCCTTCATGGTCCGCAGCGCGACCTTGGCCATGGCCATCAGCGCGCCGGTATTGCCGGCGGACACGGCCGCGCCGGCATCCCCCGCCTTCACCGCCGCAATCGCCATGCTCATGGAGCTGGTTTTCTTGCGGATGGCGGCGCTGGGCTTGTCGGTCGCCTCCACAACCGTAGCGGCGTGGACGACCTCTGACGCGGCGCGCAGATTGGGATGACTGTCGAGCGCAGACTTTATCTGCGCCTCGTCCCCGAACAGGGTAAAGCGCAGCCCGTCGTGGCGGTGACGGGCGAGCGCAGCGCCAGCCAACATCACGCGCACACCAACATCCCCGCCCATCGCGTCGATTGCGATCCGCGGTTGGCTGCTCACTTTATGACCCCTTGTTCAGGAGAGTGTCGGCAAAAAGCGTGAATTACGCCCCGACGGCGACGACTTCACGGCCATTATAATGGCCGCAGGCGTCGCATAGGTTATGTGGGCGCTTCAGTTCGCCACAGTTGGAGCATTCCTGGAATGCTTCGATACGCAGCGAATCGTGGCTGCGGCGCATACCACGCTTGGAGGGGGACGTTTTCCGCTTGGGAACAGCCATATCGGCACCTATTTTTCGTGTTCAAGAATATGTGCGACTGGCCGGTTTCCGCTTTTGCGGGGCTGACGGCAAAAGAGCCGCAGACCCATGCGGCCCGGTTGATCGCGAAGCCATGCGCCTATAGCCAATTTTGTTGCATGTGCAAGTCCTTCCTTGCGCGAGGCTATGCGGAACATCATGGTACAAGCCAGTTACCGGGGAGGATATTCATCCATGCTGCTGCCGATCACCCTCACGCTGGCCGCCGCTAGCGCGCTGCTCAACTTCTGGCTGGCGACCCGCTGCGCGCGCCTGCGGGTGGGCGAGAAGGTGCTGCATGGCGATGGCGGCAACCCGCTGCTGGGCAAGCGTATTCGCGCCCATGCCAATTTCATCGAATATGCGCCGATAACGCTGATCCTCTTTGCACTGGTCGAACTGGCGCTGGGCGCATCGATCTGGCTGTGGGTCGCTGCCCTGATCTTCATCGTCGGGCGCGTGGGTCATGCGTTCGGCATGGACAGCGACAAGCCCAGCATAGGCCGCATGGCAGGCATCCTGCTGACCTGGGCCGTGATGCTGGGCATGGCCGTGACGGCGCTCTACGCGGCCTATACGGGCACAAGAGAGCTACCTGCGCCACCGGCGCTCGCCGCGCATGCCTGACTAAGCGCGCGCCAACACCGAATCGGCGACGAACGGATTGGTCCGGCGCTCATGGGCGAAATTGCTCATGGGTCCGTGACCGGGGACAAAAGCCGTCTCGCCACCAAGCGGCCAGAGTTTGCCCGTGATCGCGTCGATCAGATGCTGGTGATTGCCGCGCGGGAAATCCGTGCGACCGATTGATCCCTGAAACAGCACATCGCCGACGATGGCAAGGCGGCTGGGCGCGTGATGGAAGATGATATGACCCGGCGTGTGACCGGGGCAATGCAGCACGTCCAGCGTCAGTTCGCCCACGCTCACTGTGTCGCCATCCACAAGCCAGCGGTCGGGTTCGAACACCTGGCCATCAATCCCGTATTTAGCGCCGTCCTCCCCCAGCCGGTCGATCCAGAAGCGATCGTCCTCATGCGGCCCCTCGATCGGCACGCCCAGTTCGGCGGCGAGCTGGCCGGTCTGGCCGCAATGATCGATATGACCATGGGTAACGAGCAGCTTTTCGATTCGGACGCCATGCTGGGCGGCAGCGGCCTTCAGCATGGGCAAGTCGCCCCCCGCGTCGACAAAGGCGCCGCGCATGGTGGCGGTACACCAGAGCAGCGTGCAATTCTGCTGCAAGGGGGTGACGGGAATCAGGGTCGCTTTAAGGGGTGGATTGCTCATGCCGCCTGATGTGGCGAAGGCCCGGGCCATGCACAAGCCCTTCCCTCGCTTCCTTGGCCATCGCCCCGCTCACTCCGTCGCGAAGGGTTCGGCCAGGCTGATACTATCCAGCACTTTTGCCGTTTCATCGCGCACACGCAGCATCACCCGATGCAGGCGGCATTCCGATTCGGGCAGGCAGTTCGTACAGGTTTCATGCGCGAACCGGCTGGCGCAGGGCGTGAGCGCCAATGATCCGCGCGTCAGCCGAACGATGTCGCCATAGCTGACATCGACCGGCGCCAGCGCCAGCCAATAGCCCCCGTCCCGTCCGCGCTGGGTCGCGACCAGTCCCTCCCGCGACAGTTCAGAGAGGATGACGGTCAGGAACTTTGCCGGGATATTCTGCCGCGTCGCGATTTCGTTGAGGGGCACTGGTCCCTGACGGTAACGATCGGCCAGATGTTGGAGGGCGCGAATGGCGTAACGGGTCTTCTGCGAGAGCATGGATTCGTTATTCGCTCAGGCGAGCGTTTTTACAAGCGGAGAGGAAGAGTTATTCCTTCTGCTCCAGCGCCGCCCGCGCCTGTGCGGGGAAATCGCTGAACATCGCATCCACGCCGGTCGCCGCGACGGCGCGGACATAGCCTGCAAAATCGCCACGCCCCTGCGGATCGTCAGGCCGCTGCCACTGGGCGGGCAGGAAGCTGTTTTCCATCCGCAGCGTCCAGGGGTGGACCGCAAGCCCCGCATCATGCGCGCGGCCTACCAACGCGGTCGGGCCTTCAGGCGCCAGTACCAGCGAGAGCGCCGGACCGACACCATCGGCATAGGTCGCGATTCTCCCCAGCCCCTCGACACTCAGCATGTCGGCATAGCTGGTACCGGGCAGGTCGGCGGGCCCGCCCTCCGGCTCGACCAGTTGGATGAGGCGCAGGCGGGTCGCGGCGCGCAGGGCCTTCAGATTGCCCACCTCGAACGACTGGATAAAGACCGGGTCAGCGGCGTTGGTATAGCCATATTGGTCAAGCAGAGCGAGCAACGGCGCCTGATGCGGCAGGCCGATCCCCGCGAAATAGCTGGGATGCTTCGTCTCGGGATAGAGGCCGATGCGCCGCCCGACCTCCGCCTCCTTGGCGCGAATGAGCTTGAGGATTTCCTCGAACGTCGGGATCAGGAAAAGCCCATCGAAGCGCCGGTTGGCCGGGCGCAGATCAGGAAGCCGCTCACGGGCGCGCAGGGTACGCAGTTCAGCAAGGGTAAAATCCTCGGTGAACCAGCCGGAAATATCCCTCCCGTCGATCACCCTGGTCGTGCGGCGGTCGGCGAACTCCGGATGGGCGGCAACGTCGGTGGTGCCGCCGATTTCATTTTCGTGCCGGGCGACAAGGACGCCGTCCTTCGTCAGCACCAGATCCGGCTCGATATAGTCCGCGCCCTGGTCGATCGCCCGCTCATAGCTGGCGAGCGTATGTTCGGGCCGCTCGCCGCTGGCGCCGCGATGGGCGATGATCAGCGGTTCGGCAAAGGCAGCGGGAGCCATGGCGAAGGTCATCAGCGACAGCAGAAAGGCGAGGCAGCGGCGAAGCACGGCTCCGCCCCCTGCCCCCGGCCTCACGCCTTCACGCCCTCCGTGGCGGCTTCATAGATCGACGCCTTGAAGCCGATGACCGTCTTGTCGCCCACCGCCAGGATCGGCCGCTTGATCATCGACGGGCTGGTGATCATCAGCATGATCGCCTTGTCCGCGTCGATATGCGCGCGATCCCCTTCAGGCAGGGCGCGGAAGGTGGTGCCAGAGCGGTTGAGGATGGTTTCCCAGCCATGCTCATCCACCCAGCCACGCAGCGTCGCTTCGTCGATGCCCGACACCTTATAGTCATGGAAGCTGTAGGGGACGCGCTCATTGTCCAGCCAGTTGCGGGCCTTCTTGATCGTGTCGCAATTCTTGATGCCATACATGGTGGCGGGCATGATCTTTATCCTCGGGCCTTGAGAGCGGTAACTTCGATTTCGATCTTCATTTCCGGCTTGATAAGGCCAGCGACGACGCAGGTGGCGGCAGGGCGAATGTCGCCGAAAACCGCGCCCAGCGGCGGACCGATCTGATCCCAATAGGCCGGATCGGTAATATAATATGTGGCCCGTACCACATCGGCGAAGGAAAAGCCCGCCTCATCCAGCGCCTTGCCAATGATCTTCAAGGCATTGGCGGTCTGTTCCGCCACGCTTTCCGGCATGACCTTCGTTTCAGGGTCGCTGCCAGTGGTGCCGGCGACGAAGCACCAGTCGCCCTGAACGACAGCGCGCGAATAGCCGACCTGTACCTCAAAAGGCGAGCCCGAGGAAATGAGGGTGCGGGTCATGGGAATCCCTGTCCTGTGGGGTGGAAACTATCGCGCGGGCTTGTGACGCGGGCGCGGACGCCTGTCCAGTCCAAACGTCCATCGCAAACGTCCAGCCGAAACGGCGGAAATTTGGATGCGGTTCAGCCCTGCTTTATCCAGGGGGTCGCTAGAGCATGGCGATGACATGGTTTAGCAGGAATCGGGAGGCAAGTTCCCTCCGTCGCTGGAAGCCGTCGGGCGTCACCCTCTTCAATCTGGCGATGCTGGCCTTTGCGGCAGCGTGGCTGGCGCCGGAGTGGCGGGACTGGCCGTTCCCCGCCCTGACGCTCGATGCACCTGTTCCTGCGGTGTCGTCTGATCGGCTGTCGGCTGATTTCGCGCTGTGCCATCGCGGTGATGGGACGAATTGCGTGGTGGATGGCGATACTTTCTGGTTCGCGGGCGTCAAATATCGGATTGCGGACATTGATACGCCCGAAACGCATTCGCCGCGCTGCGCCGCGGAGGCTGCCCTGGGCGCGCGGGCGACGGAGCGGCTGGCAGCGCTGCTCAGTGCCGGGCCTTTCTCGCTGGAGAGCGGCGAGCGGGCCAGCGACCGCTATGGCCGGGCGCTGCGGATCGTGACGCGGGACGGCGCTTCCATCGGGGAGACGCTGGTAGCCGAGGGGCTGGCGCGACAATGGGGCGGGCATCGCGATCCGTGGTGCTGAGGGAACGGAGGAGCCGTGCGGGCCGTTGAGAGGCCTATGCCCCACAAGCCAAGGATTTGCACCATGGACCGCCCCACTCCCGATCCGCTGCCCCCGATCGACGAGGAGAATAGTGAACAGGCCGATAGCGGCACCCAGGCCAACGATGTGGCCGACGACGCCCGCGCACGGCAGACGACGCTCAGCGAAGACAGCAAGCATGGGGGCAAGACCAACCCGGCGCAAATCATCCCTGACGACATGCCGGACCTGATTGACAAGATGAACGAGATGAACCGCAGCGGCCACATCGACAATGACGCCTTTGCCGGTGAGCCGATGATGGATGATGAGGATGACGCATTGGGCGACACCGACAGCGACAATGAGGAACTGTAACGATGGCCCTCACCGCCATTTTCGCGCAGCTATCCTGCTCCAGATTGGAGGAAAGCATCGGCTGGTTCACACAGGTGTTCGGGCGTGACCCCGATGCGCGACCGATGCCGGGGCTGGCCGAATGGCATGAGGGCCAAGGCGCCGGGTTCCAACTGTTCGAGGCGGCGGATCATGCTGGGCACGGGACGCTGACGTTGATCGTCAGCGATGTCGCGAGTGATCGAGCGCGACTGGTCGAGGCCGGGCTGGAGCCGGGACCGGTCGAGGCGGCCGACTATACCAGCATTTGCCGGATGCGCGATCCCGACAGCAATCTGGTGGTACTGGCGCAGCCAACGGGGGCGTGAAACGAAAAAGGGCGGGCGTGGGGTCACACCCGGCCCCTCTTTCTTTGCCTTAGCGGCAGCTTACCCCGCCGCGGTCGATCTCACGCCCCAGCAGCGCGCCTGCACCGCCACCGATCAACGTGCCGAGCAGGTTCGAGCCGCCGCGATCAAGCTGGTTGCCCAGCACGCCGCCCAGTGCAGCGCCGACGATCAAGCCGGTGGTGCCGTCCGAACGGCGGCAATAATAGTGATCGTTCGAGCCGCGATAGATGCGGGTCTGGCGGGTCACACGGACCGGCGCATAGCCGCTGCCACCACGATAATAGCGTTCAGCATAATAGTTGCGATAGCGCGGGTCGGGCCGGTTATAGTCATAATTATAGACGACCTTGCCGGGGCGCCGATCGTTGCGCCAACCCTGACGATTATCGCGGCGGTCGTCCCGCCGGTCGGCGCGATAATCCCGCTTGTCGTCGCGGCGTTCGTGACGGGAATCCCGGCGATCATCGTGGCGCTGGGCAGAGGCCGGCACGGCCGTGAGCGCGATGGCGCCCAGCGTCAGGGTGGCAAGGGTCTTGTTGATCGTGATTTTCACGCTGATGGCTCCTTTGGTCCTGGAAAGCAGAACCGGCGACCCCAAGAAATGTTTCATGAACGCAATAAAACAGCGCGTTCAGGATTTTGTCAGGCAGGGCGGACGCAGGATACGGCACTTGGGCTGCTGCACGGTCGGATATTCGCGCTGGCCCAAATTGCGCTTATCAGCGCAATTTGGGCCAGCGCTCTCGATGTCTAATCCGACCTACTCCGCAGCAATCCCCGCTGCCTTGAACATATCCGCGTCACCCTCTTCCGGCGCGACGTCGTTGGCTTTCAACTTCTTGCGACGGTCGAAGCTGTCCCAGACGTCGCTCCACTGGCCGCGGGTGGCGCCCTTTGAATATTCGGTGGCGCGGGTTTCGAAGAAATTGGCATGCTCGACGCCGTTCAGCAGCGGGCTGAGCCAGGGGAGCGGGTGCTCCTCGATCATGTAGATGGGCTTGAGGCCCAACTGACCCAGACGCCAGTCGGCGATGTAGCGGACATATTTCTTGATGTCCTTGGGCGTCATGCCGGGCACTGGTCCCATTTCGAACACCAGGTCGACGAACGCATCCTCGATCCGCACCGTCTTCTGGCACATGTCCAAGATGTCGTCCTTGACCGCGGGGGTCAGACACTGACGTTCGGCGCAGAAGGCGTGGAAGAGTTTGATGATCCCCTCGCAATGCAGCGTCTCGTCACGGACGGACCAGGTGACGATCTGCCCCATGCCCTTCATCTTGTTGAAGCGCGGGAAGTTCATCAGCATGGCGAAGGACGCGAACAATTGCAGCCCCTCGGTAAAGCCGCCGAACATGGCGAGTGTGCGGGCAATATCCTCGTCGCTGTCGACGCCGAACTGTTGCAGATAGTCGTGTTTGTCCTTCATCTCCTTATATTGCATGAAGGCGCTATATTCGCTTTCGGGCATGCCGATCGTGTCGAGCAGATGCGAATAGGCGGCGATGTGGACCGTTTCCATGTTGCTGAACGCGGTCAGCATCATCTTGACCTCGGTCGGCTTGAACACGCGGCCATATTTTTCGTGATAGCAGTCCTGCACCTCGACATCCGCCTGGGTGAAGAAGCGGAAGATCTGCGTCAGCAGGTTGCGCTCATGATCGGACAGCTTTTGCGCCCAGTCGCGGCAATCCTCACCCAAGGGCACTTCTTCGGGCAGCCAATGCAACTGCTGCTGGCGCTTCCAGAACTCATAGGCCCAGGGATATTCGAACGGCTTGTAAACCTTGGAGGCTTGGAGAAGGGGCATGGGATTAACTCCGGGGAATATATATCATCCCCCCTCCCTTTACGGGAGAGGGGAAAGCAGGGTCATTGGCAGGCAAGGCACTCGTCATAGTCGGTGCTTTCTGCGCCCAGCTCGAACTTCGGGGCGTCGATGGTGTTGTCCGCCTCCACACCGCCTGCGAAACCGGCGCGCTGCACCGACTTGGAGCGGAGATAGTAAAGCGACTTGATGCCCAGTTCCCAGGCGCGGAAGTGAAGCATGAGGAGGTCCCACTTTTCCACATCCGCCGGGATGAACAGGTTCAGCGACTGCGCCTGATCGATATAGGGCGTGCGGTCGGCGGCGAGTTCGAGCAGCCAGCGCTGGTCGATCTCGAAGCTGGTCTTGAACACATCCTTCTCTTCCTGGCTGAGGAAGTCGAGATGCTGGATCGAACCGCCATTTTCGAGGATCGAGTTCCAGACGTTCGTGCTGTCCTTCGCCTTTTCGACCAGCAGCTTTTCAAGATAGGGGTTCTTGATCGAGAAGCTGCCCGAGAGCGTCTTGTGCGTGTAGATATTGGCCGGGATCGGTTCGATGCACGCGCTGGTGCCGCCGCAGATGATGGAGATAGACGCGGTGGGCGCGATCGCCATCTTGCAGGAGAACCGCTCCATCACGCCCATGTCGGCGGCGTCCGGGCAAGGGCCGCGCTCGATCGCGAGTTGCATCGAGGCTTCGTCGACCTGCCCCTTTACATGCTTGAAGATTTTGAGGTTCCACGACTTGGCCATCGCGCCCTCAAACGGGATATTGCGCGCCTGGAGGAAGCTGTGGAAGCCCATCACGCCCAGGCCGACCGAGCGTTCACGGCTGGCGCTGTACTTGGCGCGCGCCATTTCGGGCGGGGCACGGTCGATATAGTCCTGAAGGACATTGTCGAGGAAGCGCATAATGTCTTCGGCGAAAAGCTTCTCGTCCTTCCACTCGTCCCAGGTTTCCAGGTTCATCGACGACAGGCAGCAGACCGCCGTGCGGTCCTGACCCAGATGGTCCTTGCCGGTAGGCAGCGTGATTTCCGAGCAGAGGTTGGAGGTCGACACCTTCAGTCCCAGATCGCGATGATGCTTGGGCATCGTGCGGTTCACGGTGTCGTTGAAGACGATATACGGCTCGCCGGTGGCAAGGCGGGTTTCGACCAGCTTCTGGAACAACGAGCGGGCGTCGACCTTCCCGCGCTGCGACCCGTCCTTGGGGCTGCGCAGGATGAATTCGGACCCGTCGCGCACGGCCTCCATGAACTCGTCGGTCAGGAGGACGCCATGGTGGAGGTTCAGCGCCTTGCGGTTGAAGTCGCCGGACGGCTTGCGGATCTCAAGGAACTCCTCAATCTCCGGATGCGAAACGTCGAGATAGCAGGCGGCCGAACCACGGCGCAACGACCCCTGCGAAATGGCGAGGGTGAGGCTGTCCATGACGCGGACGAAGGGGATGATGCCGCTGGTCTTGCCATTGAGGCCGACTGGCTCACCGATGCCGCGCACGCTGCCCCAATAGGTGCCGATACCGCCGCCGCGCGAAGCGAGCCACACATTCTCGTTCCAGGTGTTGACGATGCCTTCCAGGCTGTCGTCGACGCTATTCAGGTAGCAACTGATCGGCAGGCCGCGACCGGTGCCGCCATTCGACAATACGGGCGTGGCGGGCATGAACCACAGGCGCGAGATATAGTCGTAGACGCGCTGGGCATGATCCTGATCGTCGGCATAGGCGGCGGCGACGCGGGCGAACAGATCCTGATAACTTTCGCCGGGCAGCAGATAGCGGTCGTTGAGCGTGTCCTTGCCGAACTCCGTCAGCAGCGCATCGCGCGACGAATCCGTCACGACATCGAAACGCCGCTCCTGAACGGAAGACGAGGACTCAGGGGCAGCCGACTTAGCCGGCGCAGGCTTCGTCGGTGCAGTAGGAGCCGAGGCCTTCTCAGGGACTGCCGTCACATCATCCGTCCGATCTTCGATTACCGTTGCCACGTCGCTTGTACCACCCTGTTCGCTGTCTCGAAAATCCATGTCCGCCCCCAGATTGTTCTAGTTCCGTTCGTTTCGGTCAAGAGCATGGGCAAGAAGCCGAACACCCTATCACAGAACCAGCCCGCGCAGGACTGGAAATGGGGTCAACCGACCGGATCGCAAGGCCGAAGAGGCCCTGACCGCCGAATCTGGTCCGGCAGTGCGATCACAATCTGTTGGGTAACCCCCGTTATCCTGATACAAGGGATAGTGCCACAGCCTCGCAGCGACGCAAGAGGGTAAATGACAATACAAGGACTCGGCTCGTCGCTAACGCGAGTCGGTTCACCGACGTTCCGGGGCACTCTACCACCGCGACGCATGGACCTTCCTAGCTCCCGCAAAAGGCAAGTGGACAATCGTCATACTGAAAATAAATTTCGCTTGCCATGCGATCGGTTGAGCGACGGATTCGTGACCGACGCCAACCCCGCCCGATGGAGGAACGAAGGATGACATTGCGGCTCTTTTACCACCCCCTCTCCTCCTATTGCTGGAAGGTGCTGATCGCCCTTTACGAGAATGGCGCGCCGTTCGAGGGCCTCGTATTGGACAATCCGCAGGCGGCAGCGGATTTGCAGGCGCTCTGGCCGATCGCGCGCTTTCCGCTGTTGCGCGATGAACAGCGCGGCGCCACCGTGGCGGAGGCGAGCATCATCATCGAATATCTGGGTGTTCATTATCCCACCGCTTTCACCCCGATCCCGATGGACGTCGATTCGGCTCTTGAAGTACGGCTGATGGACCGGCTGTTCGACAATTATGTGATGACGCCGATGCAGGCCTTCGTCGCCGACCGCATCCGGCCGGATGGCACGCAAGACCGGCATGGCGTGGGGCAAGCACGGACGTTGCTGGGCAAGGCCTATGCCCTGCTGGAAGAGCGGATCGCGGGGCGGACTTGGGCGGCAGGAGAAGCCTTCACGCTGGCCGATTGCGCCGCTCTGCCCGCGCTATTCTATGCCGACAAGGTGGTGCCGTTCCGCGCAAGCCACCCGGTGCTGGCCGCCTATCTGGCCCGGCTGGAGGCACGGCCAAGCGTTGCGCGGGTACTGGCGGAGAAGGAGCCGGTCTGGGCGATGTTCCCCTTTGCCGATGGCCCGCCGGTTTGAAGTAACGCCCGCCATCTGGACTCGCGCCCTCAAAACCGTATAGCCGCCCGGTGAACGCACCCGTAGCCAATGCGGGGCTTTTGGACATAGGGAAACGGGCACAATGGTCACCATCAAAGCAGCCGACCTGATAGAGAGCGTCGCCGACGCGCTTCAGTTCATCAGCTATTACCACCCGATGGATTATATCCGCGCGCTGGGTGAAGCCTATGAGGCCGAACAATCACCCGCCGCCAAGGACGCCATCGCCCAAATCCTGACCAACAGCCGCATGTGCGCGGAGGGGCATCGCCCGATCTGCCAGGATACCGGCATCATCAACGTCTTCGTCAAATGGGGCATGGACTGCCAGTTGGATGATACCGCCCGGTCACTTCAGGAAGTCGTCGACGAGGGAGTGCGCCGCGCCTATCTCCACCCGGAGAATAAGCTGCGCGCCTCGGTCCTGACCGATCCTGCCTTCACCCGCCGCAATACCAAGGACAATACGCCCAGCGTGCTGCATGTCGAAATGGTGCCGGGGTCGAAGGTCAGCATCGACGTCGCGGCCAAGGGCGGCGGCAGCGAGAACAAGTCCAAGTTCAAGATGATGAACCCCAGCGATTCCATCGTCGACTGGGTACTGGAGATGATCCCGCAAATGGGCGCTGGCTGGTGCCCGCCCGGCATGTTGGGCATCGGCATCGGCGGCACGGCGGAACATTGCGTGCTGCTGGCCAAGAAGGCGCTGATGGACCCGATCGACATGGGGCAGCTCAAGAAACGCGGTCCGCAAAATGATATCGAGGCGATGCGGATCGAGATTTTCGATAAGGTGAATGCGCTGGGCATCGGCGCGCAGGGGCTGGGTGGCCTGTCCACCATCCTGGACGTCAAGATCATGGACGCGCCCTGTCATGCAGCGGGCAAGCCGGTCGCGATGATCCCCAACTGCGCCGCGACCCGCCATGCGCATTTCACGCTGGACGGCAGCGGCCCCGCCTATCTGGAACAGCCCAACCTGGCCGAATGGCCCGACGTCAACTGGACCCCGGACAAGGCGGCGATCCGCGTCGATCTGGACAATCTGACCCCGGAAGTGGTGCAAAGCTGGAAGCATGGCGACCGGCTGTTGCTCAACGGCAAGATGCTGACCGGCCGCGACGCCGCGCACAAGCGGATCAAGGACATGCTGGACGCGGGCGAAGACCTGCCGGTCGAGTTCAAGGGCCGCGTCATTTATTATGTCGGCCCGGTCGATCCGGTGGGCGAGGAAGTTGTCGGCCCCGCCGGTCCCACCACCGCGACGCGCATGGATAAATTCACGCGCATGATGCTGGAACAGGGCCTGCTATCGATGGTCGGCAAGGCCGAGCGCGGCCCGATGGCAATCGACGCAATCCGCGATCACAAGAGCGCCTATCTGATGGCGGTCGGCGGCGCGGCTTATCTGGTGGCGAAGGCGATCAAGGGGTCGAAGGTCGTCGGCTTCCATGATCTGGGCATGGAAGCGATCTACGAGTTCGAAGTGCAGGACATGCCCGTCACCGTCGCCGTGGATAGCGAAGGCCAAAGCGTCCACCACCTCGCGCCATTGGTGTGGCAGGAGAAGATCAAGCGGGAGAGGCTGCTGGAGAAGGCATGAGCTTTCAGGTCGGCAGGCATCTTCCAAACGCAGGTTAATCGGATCAGGCGGGGTGCAACAGTCACCCCGTTCGCTGTTTGCGCCTTGCCTGAAGGCCATCCAAACGGACCACCGCACCGCTAACCTTTAATTTACCATCCTGCCCTAGCCCTCAGCATGTGGGACAGATTTTGCCATCCAAAGGGGTCGCGCAGGCGATCATGAAGGTTGCCCGGCTATCGGGCGACCTGGGCCTTCGCACGCTTGACCTTCAGGCCGACATCAGTGCGCTGGCCGACCGGGTTACCCATCAGGCGCGCACGATCGAAGCGATCAGCGGCGAGGCCGTGCAACTGGAAGCCGACAGCGAAAGCGTCGACAAGGTAGGGCAGGAGGCGCGCGAAACCGCATTCGCCGCACGCGGCATCGTCGATGATTCCAGTCGCGTACTGAATCAGGCCAATAGCCATTTCGTCGGGTTGATCGAGCAGGTCAGCCTGATCCACGATCGGCTCGACGGGTTCACCGATGCGCTCAAGACCGTCGCGCATGTGACCAGTGTCATCAGCGGTATCGCCGGCCAGACCAACCTGCTGGCCCTGAACGCCACGATCGAGGCCGCGCGGGCGGGAGACGCCGGGCGCGGCTTTGCCGTGGTCGCGTCCGAAGTGAAGAAGCTGGCGCAGGAAACTGCCGCCGCAACCCAGACGATCGAAGCCTCCATCGCCGTTCTGACGGGCGAAGCCGGTGGCATGCTGGAGCGGATCAACGACGGGGCAGACACAGCGCGTAGCGCGCTAAAGGGCACCAAGGACATCGAACAACTGGTCGAACGGCTGGGCGCGCTGATGCAGGGCATGGGTCGCAATGGCGATGCGGTCGCGCAACGGATGGAATCCATTGTCCGGTCGGTGGGCGAAATCCGCACCGGGCTAGCCGCGCTCGCCAGTACGTCGAGCGACAATGCCGATGGACTCCATCGTCTGTCGGGCCGTGTCTCTTCGGCCAGCGACGACACGAACCGGCTGCTCCAATATCTGGCCGAAAGCGGCGTTGAAATACCCGATTCACCCTATGTCAGCTTTGCCCTGGAGGCCGCGCAGGCAGTCAGCGCGGCAATCGAACGCGCCATCGACGCCCGCCAGATCAGCGAGGCCGAGGTGATGAGCGAAGATTATGCGCCGATCCCCGGCAGCAACCCCGTCCTCCATACCCATCCGGTGCAACGCGTGATGCTACCTGTGGCCCGCATCGAACAGGAAAAGGCGCGCAGGTTCAAGGGCCTGTTCGGCATGACCTTCACAGACCGCAATGCCTTTGGTGCCGTGGCGATGCCCGAACGCGCCCAGGCACAACGGCCCGGTGACATTGCCTGGAATCTGGAACATGCACGGCAAGGCACGATCTTTGATTTCCCTGACACGCAGGAGCAATGCCGGATCACCCAGCCCTTCTTCATCAAGGCCTATCGTCGCCTGACCGCGCAAGGTGAGGTCATCCTGCTCAAGCAGGTGATCGCGTCGATCCACGTCAAGGGTCGGCATTGGGGCATATTGCAGATGGCCTATCACGATCAGGCATAGGTTTGCGCGATCCCGGTTCCGCGTTATGGGCCGGACATGGATCGCAGCCTCTTCCTTCGTATCGCCCGTGCTATTGGCACGAGCCTGTTCTTCATCGTTGTCGCTCTCTGTCTGGCGATCACGATAGTCCCGCCCTTTCTGGACCGCATCTATTATGAGGGGCCGGTAAGCCGCCATTATGATGGCGCGCATTTCTTCAATCCCGATGGCGCGATCGAGCCGCCGGTGCAGCCGGGGCGCAGCCGTCATGGCTTTGTCGCGCGCTGGCTGCTAGGCAGCGACGACCGTCCGGATTGGCCCGATGCTGTGGCGGTGCGGCAGGCACGCCCCGCCCCCTTCGCCGCACCACGGGGAATGAAAGCGATATGGGTCGGTCACGCCACGGTGCTGGTGCAGGCGGCCGGCCTTAACATCCTGACCGACCCCGTCTGGTCGGATCACGCCAGCCCCCTGCCCCCCTTTGGTCCGAAGCGGGTAGCAAAGCCGGGGATCGCAATAGAAAAGCTGCCAAAGATCGACCTGATCCTCATCAGCCATAATCATTATGATCATCTGGACCTGCCGACACTGAAGACACTGTGGGCGCGCGACAAGCCCAAGATCGTGACGAGCCTTGGCAATGACGCGTTACTGAAAGCGCATGGGATTGCGGCGACGGCGCTCGACTGGGGACAGTCGGTGACGGGCGCTGCGCTCAATGATCTGGTGCCGCAGGCGGTGATCCAGTGCGAAACCTATGAACATTGCCCCGATTATCGCGTGCATGTGACACGCAACCATCATTGGAGCAGCCGCTGGGGCACCGACCGCAACCGCGCTCTGTGGTCGAGCTTCTTCATCGAGACGCGAGCGGGCAATATCTTCTTTGCTGGCGACACCGGCGCGGGGGATATGCGCTGGGCGGATGAAGCGGCCCGGATCGGACCGATCCGACTGGCGCTGATTCCGATCGGCGCGTTTCGCTTCTGGCCGGGGCAGATGCAGTCGGACGCGCATATCGGGCCGCGCCAGGCGGTCGAAGTCTTCGAACGGCTGCGCGCCTCCACCGCGATCCCGATCCATTGGGGCACCTTCCGCCTGTCCTATGAGAAGTGGGACACCCCGCCCCGAATGCTGGAACACTATCTACGGTGCGAAGGCATCCCACGCAGCCGCTTTGCGCCAGTGAAGATCGGGCAGGAAATCATGGTACCGACCGTCTCGTCCGTGCCCCACGAAAAACCATCCTGTGACGAACGGGCGATAAAGGCACTCCAATGAACCAGCCAAGCGCAATTTGGACGGCAATGCGCCATGCAGACCTGCCCGCTATCGCCGCCATTTCGGACACCGTCCACCAAAGCTATTCGGAGGATATGGCGATCTATGCCGAGCGGCTGGACCTCTATCCGTCCGGTTGCTTTACCTTATGGCGAGGAAATCGGATCGGTGGCTATCTGATCAGCCATCCATGGCATCGCCATAGCCCCCCGGCGCTGAACGCAATGCTGGATTCCATCCCGGCCATGGCGGGCACTTATTATCTGCATGATATCGCGCTGCTGCCCGATGCGCGCGGCAGTGGAGCCGGACGGGCCGCCGTCGACCTGATTATCGACCTCGCCCGGAAAGCCGGTTTTCAGGACGTGATGCTGATGGCCGTCAATGGCGCTGACCGTTTCTGGGCATCGGTCGGTTTCACTTATGTGGACGACGCCGACCCGGCAGCACAGCCCGGTGGCTATGGCGCAGGAACGCACCACATGCGCCGCGTCATCGAGGGCTGACCGCGTCTAATGGGCGGGCGACATCCTACCCCTTGTTCGCCGTGCATTGGTCGCCAACCCATTTACCCTGCGTGCGCGCCTTCATGGTCATGGCGACACCGTCGGTCCCGCCCTTGGTCGTCATGTCCATCGTCACGTCATAGCTTTCGGGCGCATAATGGCCGGTCATGGTCGCGGTCATCGCTTGCCCGCCCTTGTCGCAGCTGACCTGCCCCTTGATCGTGCCGCCCGCCATGTCGAAGCCCTTATAGGTGCAGTTCTGGTCCTTTTGACCCGACAGCATATCTGCGCTGGGATTGGCGGCTTGCTCCGGCGTCACGCAATTTTTGATGGCGGAGCGGCTCATCGCCGCCTTCATCTGATCCTTCATCTGCGCGGATGTCGGCGCACCCTTGGGCATGTTGGTGAAGTCGATGTCTTCCAGAGCGAAGCTGGTTTCCCACTGGCCGGGCTTCATCTTTACCTTGCTCACCTGCGCCGCGACATCCTCACGGCTCATTGGCGCGCTGGCGTTGATGGCATCCTTCTCGCTCTTGCCGCAACCTGCAAGCAAGGCCGTCATGCCCGCCAAGACCAAAATCGCATTTTTCATAACTTGTCCTCAAAATTCGCGCCGGCTTCCGATGTGACCATATCAAGGCGTCGTGACTATTCGAATCGGAACCGCGCCAGACCGGGCGGATGCGCTTCGACACCAATTGTTCTTGATTTGTTCCAAATCTTGTGCCACGCGTCCGGTGGTCTATCCGCCGCCGCCCAAGACCGCGTTCGAACTGAAACCCTGAGCCGATTGCGCCGCTGGCCAAAGGCCCCATATTACGACCATGGCAATTCAGATCCGCACCACCCTCGATGAACCCGAAACGGGCGAGGGCTTTGTCCCCCACCGCCCCGCGCGCCCTGAAAAGAGCGAGGGGGGCCGTCCCTTCACGCTGGTATCGGACTATGAACCGGCGGGTGATCAGCCGACCGCGATCGCCGAACTGGTCGAGCAGGCGCTGGGCGGAGAGAAGGACCAGGTACTGCTGGGCGTCACCGGCTCTGGCAAGACGTTCACCATGGCCAAGGTAATCGAGGCGTTGCAGCGGCCTGCCCTGATCCTTGCGCCCAACAAGATATTGGCGGCACAGCTTTATGGCGAGTTCAAGAGCTTCTTTCCCGACAATGCGGTCGAATATTTCGTTAGCTATTATGACTATTACCAGCCCGAGGCCTATGTAGCCCGGTCGGACACCTATATCGAGAAAGAGTCGAGCGTAAACGAGAGCATCGACCGGATGCGCCACTCCGCCACCCGCGCGTTGCTGGAGCGGGACGACTGCATCATCGTCGCTTCCGTATCGTGCCTTTATGGCATCGGGTCGGTCGAAACCTATTCAGCCATGACCTTCTCCCTGAAAAAAGGCGGGATCGAGGATCAGCGGGAGATTATCCGCAAGCTGGTCGCGCTCCAGTATAAGCGCAACGATGTCGGCTTTGCCCGCGGCAATTTCCGGGTGAAGGGCGACAATCTGGAAATCTTCCCTTCCCATTATGAGGATACCGCCTGGCGCATATCCATGTTCGGCGACGAGATTGAGGAGATTGTCGAGTTCGACCCGCTGTCGGGGAAGAAGGTCGCCAGCCTCGACTATGTGAAGGTCTTTCCCAACAGCCACCACGTGACGCCAGGACCGACGCTGAAACAGGCGATGGAAGCGATCCGCCATGAACTGACCGAACGGCTGAAGGAACTGGAGGCGGAGGGCAAGCTGCTGGAGGCGCAGCGGCTGGAGCAGCGCACCAATTTCGATCTTGAGATGATCGCGGCCACCGGAAGCTGTGCGGGGATCGAGAATTATTCGCGCTTCCTGACTGGCCGTCTGCCGGGGGAACCGCCGCCGACTTTGTTCGAATATCTGCCCGAGAATGCGCTGCTGTTCGTGGACGAAAGCCACCAGACCGTGCCGCAGATCGGCGCGATGGCGCGCGGCGATCACCGGCGCAAGATCACGCTGGCCGAATATGGCTTCCGCCTGCCAAGTTGCATCGACAACCGCCCGCTGCGCTTCAACGAATGGGATGTGATGCGGCCGCAGACGGTCAGCGTCTCCGCCACCCCCGGCAAATGGGAGATGGAGCAGACCGACGGCGTGTTCAGCGAACAGGTGATCCGCCCCACTGGCCTGATCGACCCGCCGGTCGAGATCAAACCGGTCGAGGATCAGGTGGATGACCTGATCAACGAATGTCGCAAGGTCGCCGCGCAGGGCTATCGCACGCTCGTCACCACGCTGACCAAGCGGATGTCCGAAGACCTGACCGAGTTCATGCATGAGGCGGGGATCAAGGTCCGTTATATGCACAGCGACGTCGAGACGCTGGAGCGTATCGAGTTGATCCGCGACCTGCGGCTGGGCGTCTATGATGTGCTGATCGGCATCAACCTGCTGCGCGAGGGGCTGGATATTCCCGAATGCGGACTGGTGGCGATATTGGATGCGGACAAGGAAGGCTTCCTGCGTTCCGAAACCTCACTGATCCAGACGATCGGCCGCGCGGCGCGCAACGTGGACGGGCGCGTGATCCTCTATGCCGACCGGATCACCGGCAGCATGGAACGGGCGCTGAGCGAAACCTCACGCCGCCGCGAAAAGCAGGAAGCCTATAACGCCGAACATGGCATCACCCCCACCACGATCAAGCGCAACATCGGCGACATCATCGCCCATGTCGCCTCCCGCGATCAGGTGACGATCGACACGGGAATCGACGACAAGCCCCACCTTGTCGGCCACAATCTGCGCGCCCATATCGAGGATCTGGAAAAGAAGATGCGCGCCGCAGCGGCGGACCTGGAGTTTGAGGAAGCCGGACGGATCCGCGACGAAATCCGCAAGCTGGAAGCGGAGGAACTAGGCCTGCCCGCGCATGAGCAGATCGCGGCGATCAGGGGGCGGGCGACGGAGGGGAAGCCGGGGACGCGGAAGATGCGGTATGGGAAGGTGCAGCGGAAGGGTCGGTAGGTATTCTGTAGGTTAGAAACCGAATTGAACTAAATCTCGCTTGCAAATATACAAAATTGCACAACAATGCCTTTGAGCATTATGGAGTTTAAAATGGCAGTACGTATTCGCGAGCATGACCTAGTAGTTCCAGCGCTTCGTGCAGCGGCAGCACAGCCCAATGGCGAAATTACAACAACGGCGCTTATCAATGTTTTAACTGACGAATTTCAACCAGAGGGCACGGATGCTGCAATAATCGACGGCCGCAACGACTCTTATTTCAGTCAAAAAGTTCGTAATTTAGTTTCTCATCGCGGCACGACCACCAGCATGTTTACTCGTGGATATGCCACTTATGATGCAGAAGCAGAATCGATCACAATTACTGATGCGGGCAGGAAATTTCTCGATACCGTTCCTCAGGAATAGCGCGCCTTATATCCGGGCTTGAACCACTTGAGTTCCGTGCCGTTGGAAGCATTTTTATCCCAGACGAACCAAGCGTAGGCGGTCGTTCCCGTCCCTTTTTGGATCGCACCAGCTGGATAAAATGTAATCCGTTCGCTGAAGACCCATACCCTAGATGGCGGAGCATCTGTAAAGATGGTTCGCTGTCTATTCGCACCTTCCAGAAATGCGAGGCGAAGCAGCAAGGCAAACTTGCTTTCTGCACTTTTAAGACCGGACTGAACGAACCCTTCAGCCGCATTATAAGGCGGATTGGTGACGATATTAGCTGCACGGCGTTGGGTAGCCAGGAAATCCACCCCGCCCTCCCCGTAGCCCCTATTATGAAGATCCGAACTTTCAACTCGGTTGCCGGTCAACTCCAAGACATCAGACATCGCTCCGTTGCCACAAGCACTTTCCCAGATGTCGCCATCAAACCGTTCATTATCAATCAACGCATGGGTTGCCCAACAAGGGGTCGGGAAAAAATCTGGGCCATCCAGATCGGCGAAACGCTTGATTGTCGGCTTGAACCCGCCGTTGAGGTTGTATGTAGCATCCATAAAAATATTGTATCAGAATCAGATGGTTAGTCAAATATTGTAAGTGACTCAATTGCTTGGAAATTATTATCGCAGTCTAATTTTGGCTTTTGACAAACCGATCCGTCGCCCGGACCAGCGCATCCAATATCCCCGGCTCGTTATAGGCGTGCCCCGCCCCCTCGATCATCTCGAAGTCCGCTTGCGGCCAGGCGCGGTGCAGCGCCCACGCCGTTTCCGCCGGGCAGGCCATGTCGTAACGGCCCTGCACGATCACGCCGGGGATGGCCGCCAGCTTGCCCGCGTCGCGGACCAACTGGCCGTCTTCCAACCAGCCGCCATGAACGAAATAGTGATTTTCGATGCGGGCGAAGGCCAAGGCGAAATCGTCGGCTTCGTGGGTGGCGGACAGCGCGTCATCGGGAAGAAGGCGGATGGTTTCGCCCTCCCAGACGCTCCACGCCTTGGCCGCGGCGATCCGGGCCGCGCGATCATCGCCGGTCAGGATGCGGCGATAGGCTTTAACGAGGTTGTCGCGGTCCGCCTGCGGGATCGGCTCCACAAAACGCTCCCATTTGTCGGGATAGATGCGGCTGGCGCCATGCTGATAATACCAGTCGATCTCGCTCCGCCGGATCGTGAAAATGCCACGCAGCACCAGTTCAGTGACGCGCTGCACATGGGTCTGGGCATAGGCGAGCGCGAGGGTCGAGCCCCAGCTACCGCCGAAGACCAGCCATTGCTCCACCTCCATCATCTCGCGCAGCCGTTCGATGTCGGCGACGAGGTGCCAGGTGGTATTGGCCTCCAATTCCGCATGGGGTGTCGATCGACCGCAGCCGCGTTGGTCGAACAGCAGCACATCATAGCGCGCGGGATCGAACAGGCGGCGATGCTCGGGCGCGATGCCGCCACCCGGACCACCATGCAGGAAGACAACCGGCTTCGCGCCCGGCGTGCCCGCGCGCTCCCAATAGAGGGCGTGGCCGTCCCCCACGCCCAGATGGCCAGAGGCATAAGGCTCGATCGCCGGGTAGAGGGTGCGGAGGCTGTTGGTCATGCCCTTTTTGTGCCCCGCGCCGCCTGCGATGGCAAGCACGCTTCCCGTTTCGACCAACGGCAAATGCGCGTCGACCATCGTCCGTCAGGGCGATTGATCGGTGGATCGGTCGGGCGCAATATCCCGCCATTCAAACAGGGGAGAGAGTCGATGCACTGTCGGGTTGCCATGGCCTTTGCGGGCCTTTCCTTTCTGCTCGCCGCGCCGGTCACGGCAAAGCCCTATCCTGCCCTGACGGCAGCGGTCGCCGATGCCAGTCGCCCTGCGGACGCCCGCGCGATGGATGAGAGCCGCAAGCCCGCCGAGACGCTGGATTTTCTGGGCCTGAAACCGGGCATGAAAGCCGCCGACATCATGACGGGATCAGGCTATTGGGCGGAGATCATGGCGAAGGCTGTGGGACCGAAGGGCAAGGTGACGGGGTTCGAGCCGAGCCAATTCTATGCAACGCCGGAGGAAAAGCCCAAATGGGAAGCGCTGACCAAACGCGTGCCGCAAGTCGCTTGGGTGCGCTATCCGTTCGAGGCGTTCGCCGCAGCGCCCAATAGCTTCGACTTCACGATCATCAACCTGTCCTATCATGACCTCTATTGGGTATCGGCGAAATACGGCATCCCCCGCACCGATCCGGCGGTCTTCGTGAAGACGCTCTATGCCGCGACCAGGCCGGGCGGGATCGTCGGGATCATCGACCATGTCGGCACGCCCGGCGATACGCGCACAATAGTAGACAAGCTGCACAGGATCGACCCCGACACCGTGAAGGCGGACTTCACGGCCGCCGGTTTCGTACTGGAGGCGCAAAGCCCGCTGCTGGCCAATCCGGCGGACGATCATAGCAAGCTGGTGTTCGATCCTGCGATACGCGGGAAAACGGATCGGTTCTTTTTCCGCTTTCGCAAGCCGCGATAGTTTTGAACGCAAGCGACGGGAGGACAGAGGATCGTCCAGCCGCCATCCTGCCCGCCATGAACCTTTCCGATCTCGACACCCATGGCGCAGCCGTGCTGCCTGCGCTGATTGACCCTGAACAGTGCGCGCGAATTGCCGCGCTGTGGGATGAACCCGCTGTTTTCCGCAAGGAAGTCGTGATGGCGCGCCATGGTTTTGGCAGCGGATGCTATCGCTATTTCGCCTATCCCCTGCCCACACCGATCGCGGCCTTGCGCGAGCAACTTTATGCACCACTGGCGGACGTCGCCAATCGCTGGGCAAGCGCGCTGGGGTCGAACGACATCTTTCCGGCGCGTCATGTCGACTTTCTAAGGCAGGGTGCGCTGGGCGGGCAGGACAAGGCCACGCCGTTGCTGCTGCGCTATGAGGCGGGGGACTGGAACGCGCTGCATCAGGATGTCTATGGGCCGCACATCTTCCCCTTGCAGGCGGCCGTGTTGCTATCGCGACCCGGCGAAGATTTCACCGGCGGATCGTTCGTCCTGACAGAACAGCGGCCCCGGATGCAGTCGCGCCCCGAAGTCGTGCTGTTGAATCAAGGGGACGCAGTCATCTTCCCGGTGCGCGACCGACCGGTCATGGGGTCGCGCGGCGTCCACAAGGTGCAGATGCGGCACGGGGTCAGCCGCCTGTTGTGGGGGAGCCGGATGATGCTGGGACTGATTTTCCACGACGCCACCTGACGCCTTCCCCCGTCAGCTCTGTTACACTTTGCGACAAACTTGCCCATTTCATGGGAGATTTATACGACAAGTACGCGCTAATGCGGCATTGCAACATAGTGCATGTCTTGGGGGGTTCCGTGCATCGTTCGACCAGTCTTGCCGCATTCGTTTTGATGATGGGCGTATCGCCAACAGCGCTGATGGCGCAGGAGGAAGACCGGCAACAGTCCGCCCCGCCGCAGGACATGGGCGAGGAGGAAATTGTCGTCACCGGTCAGGCGCCGCGCGGATCGGTCATCGGTGCGATCCAGCCGGAGCAACAGTTTAACGCCGGGGACATTCGCGCGCTGGGCGTCTCGTCGGTTTCCGAACTGATCGCTGAACTGGCGCCGCAGACCAATGCGGCGGGCGGCGCGCCGGTGGTGCTACTAAACGGCAAGCGTATCTCCAGCTTCTCCGAGATTTCCGACCTGCCGGCAGAAGCGATCGCCCGTACCGAGATATTGTCGGAAGAGGTAGCACTCGCCTATGGTTATGCGCCGACGCAGAAGGTCGTGAACATCGTCCTGCGCCAGCGCTTCCGGGCCGAAAGCGCCGATTTGCGCGGTGCCACGACCACGGATGGCGGGCGGGAGAGTGGCGGTGCCAATCTGGGCCTGTTGCGGATCAGGGGCGACAGCCGTTTCACACTGGACCTCAAATATAATCGCGCAGCAAGCCTGCTGGAAAGCGAGCGCGGCATCAACCCGACCACCCCAGGCAACCCTTTTTCCATTCCCGGCAATGTCGGCGGACTGACGCGCGGCGCGCAGGTCGATCCGGCCTTGTCCGCGCTGGCGGGCCAGACCGTTACTGTCGCCGCCGTGCCCGGCATCGCCGCCAATGGCGCCCCCGCGCTTGGCGATTTCGTCGCGGGGGCCAATACGGCCAGCATCAGCGACCTGTCGCGCTATCGCACGCTCAGCCCCGCGACCGAGAGTTTCTCCGCCAACGCCACGCTGGCACGGCCGATCGGTGACGTATCCGCAACGCTGAACGGTCGGGTTGAACTCAGTGAGAACAACACACTTCAGGGCCTGTCTGCGCTCACGCTGAACCTGCCCGATGGCAATCCTTTCTCCCCCTTCTCCAACGACGTGCAACTCTATCGCTATCTGGAGCAAGCGGGCGCGCTGGGGCAACGTATCCGGGGTACGACCAGCCATATCGGCCTGACCCTGAACGGTCGTATCACGCCCAAATGGCAATGGTCGTTTACCGGCAATGCCGACCTGTCCGACACCCGCACCGCCACCGATCGGGGCGTATCGGGCACTGTCCTCCAGACGGCGATCAGTGGCAATGATCCAACGGTGAACCCCTTTGCGACCAGCCTGCCCGATGGGCTGCTCAGCACCCGCCTGACCGACAGCGCGCGGGCCAAGTCGCAGGCAGTTCAGGGCGACCTGCTGATCAGCGGCACCCTGTTCAACCTGCCTGCGGGCGCGGCGACGACTGCGATCCGGTTGGGCGCCAGCGCCAATGGCTTTGACGGCGAATCCACACGATCGGGCGTGTTCCGTTCCTCCAGCTATAATCGGGAAATCGGCAGCGGGCAGATCAGCCTGGACCTGCCGCTCACCAGTCGCGGGCGCAATGTCCTGGGCGCCGTTGGTGATCTGGGCGTCAATGTGAACGCCGCGGCGCAGCGCTTGTCGGACTTCGGCACGCTCTCCACGCTGGGCTATGGCCTGCGCTGGACGCCGATTCCGCAGATCCGCTTCCTGCTGTCAGCCAATCAGGATCGGGCCGCGCCGACGGGCAACCAGATCAACGATCCGACGATCACCACGCCCAACGTATCGCTGTTCGACTATGCGCGGGGCGAGACGGTGTTCGTAACGCAGATTTCGGGCGGCAATCCCAATTTGCGCGAAAGCGTGCGCGACCAGTTCCGGCTCGGCGTGACGCTAAAGCCGCTGGAGAAGGCGAACCTGACGCTCACGGCGACCTACCTCAACAGTCGGACCGACAATCCCATTTCCTCTTTCCCCACGCCCACGCCGGCGATCGAGGCGGCCTTCCCGCAGCGTTTCATGCGCGATGCCGACGGCACCCTGCTCCAGATCGACGGGCGACCGATCAACTATCTTTCTTCGCAGCGGTCGCAACTGCGCTGGGGCTTCGACTATTCGATCCCGATCAAGTCGAGCATCCAGAAACAGATGGAGACGTGGCGCGCATCGGGCGCCAAGCGTGAGGACATGCCCGCCGACCTGCGCGCCATGATGGGCAATCGCGGGCCGGGGGGGCAGGGGCGCAGCGGTCAGGCCGGCGGCGAAGGCCAGCAGGGCGGCGGCGGACAGGCTGGCGGGCCAGACGGCGCGCAGAATGCCGACAACGTGCAGCGCGGCGGCGAAAGCAATGCTGGTCCCGGCGGCGGCGGTGAGCGTGGCCCCGGTGGAGGCTTCGGCGGGGGAGGCTTCCGGGGCGGTGGCGGGGGCGGTCGCGGCGGCCCCGGCGGTGGTGGCGGTCGCATCCAGTTCAGCCTCTACCACACATGGCATTTCACCGATTCGATCCTGATTGCGCCGGGCGTACCGGAACTCGACCTGCTGAACGGCGACGCCACCGGATCGTCAGGCGGCCAACCCCGGCATGAACTTCAGGCACGGGTCGGCTATTCCAACAATGGCCTGGGCGGTCGCCTGTCGATCGACTGGGAAAGCGGCACCCATGTCGATGGGGCGCTGGGCGGTACGTCGCGGCTCAACTTCGGCAGCCTCGCCACCGCCAACCTGCGGCTGTTCGCCAATCTGGGGCAGATCCCGGCACTGGTGCGCGATCACCCCTTCTTCCGCGGCGCACGCGTGTCGGTCGGGATCGACAATATCCTGAACACGCGGCGCAACGTGACCGACGCCACCGGCGCGACCCCGCTGCGGTATCAGCCTGGCTATCTGGACCCGCTGGGCCGCACGATCAGCGTCAGCTTCCGCAAGCTGTTCTTCTAAACGGGAAGGGCCGGAGAAGGAGCACCCTTTCCCGGCCCCTCAATCAGGGAAGGATGAGCGTCACGACGCCAGTGCGCGGGGCACCGCAGAGGTACGAAGCGTCACGAGGTCGATCCCCTCATCGAACTCCACGCCCATCCGGTCATCCTTCGACCAGCGCGCCGTAGCCTGAACAAGCTGCCCCTCTGCCAGTTCGATCGCGAACCGCGTGCCTTCCGGGACATTCCATAATCCTTCCACCAGCGCACCAGTGGCGGAGATGTTGCGGACACGGGCGCCATAAACCTGCCCGTCATGATGAACGGAAATGGTCCTCAGCATCGATTTGCGTTCTGGTCTGCTCGAACGGAAGCCGTCAGACTGGGCAATGACCTTCACGCCCGTCTGCCGCGCCATGATGTCGATACCCAAAATCGGGCGACCATAGATATAGCCCTGGATATGGCTGCACCCCAACTGACGGATCAGGTCCAGCTCGTCCTGCGTTTCCGCGCCTTCGGCCGTCGTATCCATGCCCAGCGCTTCCGCCAGGCTGACGATCGCCTTGATGATCGCGCTGTTGCGACTACCCTTGATCGCTGCGCCGCGCACGAAACTCTGGTCAATCTTGATCTTGTCGAACGGGGCCTTTTTCAAATAACCGAGTGAGGAATAGCCGGTGCCGAAATCGTCGAGCGCCAGCCGCACGCCCAGCGACTTCAACCGCGCGAACATCGCGTCCGTGCCATCATTGTCGTTGAGGAACACGCTCTCCGTAATCTCCAGCTCCAGCCGTTCGGGCGCAAGCTGCGTGGATGCGAGTACGTTCATCACCGTCGAAGGGAAAGCAGGGTTGGCAAACTGGATGGGCGAGACGTTTACCGCCACCCGCGCGCCATCGGTCCAACCAGCCGCGTCCTGACAGGCCGTCCGCAGCACCCATTCGCCGATCTGTGCGATCAACCCGGTATCCTCAGCGATCGGGATGAATATGTTCGGAGAAATCGCGCCACGCACCGGATGCTCCCAACGCAGCAGCGCTTCATAGCCGGTAATCTGTTCCGTTCGCGCATTGACGACCGGCTGATAGACCAGATGCAGCGCGTCGCTGGCCAGCGCTTGACGCAGATCCTCCTCAAGCTGGCGGCGATCCTCTGCATCGGCATGCATTTCGGGCGAGTAGAAACGATGGATGCCGCGTCCGTCACCCTTGGCGGCATAGAGCGCGAGGTCGGCGTTGCGGATCAATGCATCGGCAGTCACACCATCGATGGGACAGGACGAAATGCCGATCGACACGCCGATGACCACCCGACTGCCCTCGATCGAATAAGGCTGGGACAGCGACGCAATGATGATGTCGGCCAATTGAACCAGCGCGGCATGTTCGACCCGGCCCGGCAGCAATATCTTGAACTCGTCGCCACCCTGACGGCCGACCAGCCCCTGATCGCCAACCACCCGCTGCAGGCGCTGACTGACCTGCCGCAACAACGCGTCGCCAGCAGGATGACCGAGCGTGTCGTTGACATATTTGAACCGGTCGAGGTCGAGCATCAGCAGCGAACAGTCACCCGGTTGCCCGCGCACGCTCGTCACCGCCTGTTCCAGCGATCGAAGCATCTGCACGCGGTTGGCAAGGCCGGTCAGCGAATCATATTGCGCCAGCCGAACCACTTCCGCCTGACTGCGGCGCATTTCGGTGAGGTCGGTACCCGACCCACGGAAACCGTGAAACTGCCCATATTCA
The DNA here is from genome assembly GCF_037154075.1 of Sphingobium aromaticiconvertens. Classification (NCBI taxonomy): domain Bacteria; kingdom Pseudomonadati; phylum Pseudomonadota; class Alphaproteobacteria; order Sphingomonadales; family Sphingobiaceae; genus Sphingobium; species Sphingobium aromaticiconvertens. Next base: position 930,328 of record NZ_JBANRJ010000001.1, on the reverse strand, counting down.
TTGAATATCGGTTGACCCGAAATCGACCACCAGCGCTCATCCTGCGTCATCGCCGCGCGAACCGCGATGTCCGCAAAGCCGCTCCTGGCCGACAGATGGAAGCCCAGCGTCCGCTCGCCATCGCCCTGCTGCCGGTCACCATGGCAGATCATGTCGGTAATCGGGCGACCGATCAGCGTCGTCGAGGATGCGCCCATGGTCGCCACCAGCGTTTCGGACACATAGCTGATGCAGCCATTGCGGTCCGTTTCCCAGAACCAGCCCCGCCCGGACCGCTCATAATCCTGCAACAGCCGGTCCGACCGCTGGACTTGCAAGTCCCGGCGGCGATCATCAAGCGCCCGGTCACGGTCGGCAATGGCCTGTCGCATCGTCGCCAGCGCCATGACCGACAGGCAACTGACCAGCAGGCCCGCATGGATAAAGTCGCCATGCAGCAATGTGGGAACCAGCAGGGCGCCCAACACATAGCCAAAGGCAAGCAGCCGTCGATCGCCGACGATACCTGTGACCAGTAATGCGATACAGAAGGTTGCGGTCAGCGTCAGCCATCCCCCCACTTCGTCGCCAGCCTGGCCAAGCGCGAGCCAAAGGCTGAACGCCACACCGGACAGGATGACGAGCGGCAGCAATACCCACGTCTGGACGTGCGGCAGCAGACCGCCAAAAACACGCAAGCGCGGCAGAGCAAGGATGATCAGATCGAGCAGAATCACCGCCAGTCCGACAGCCAGCCAACCAGCGCCGCTCGCGGCGGCAAAGCCAAGTGGGATGTGCAGCAACGCACTGACGCAGATTTTTGCAAGCAGCACCAGCGGCCATAGCAGGGCAATGCCCCGATAAGCGGCGGACACCCAGGTGGCGGCGACGTCCGTCCTGCTTTCAGTAAGCCCGAGCGCGGAAAGTAACCCGGCAGGACGATCGGCGGAATCGAGGATGGCTGAGCGCAGGGATTGCATAGCCTGCACTTAACCCAAAGTGGTTGAGAGAGGGTTACGAACTCAGCAGCGCAACTCTACGTAAATAACCGATATTTGCGTTTCCGAAGGGATCAGACCCGCATCGGCATCAGCACATAGAGCGCAATGCTCTTGTCATCTTCCCGGATCAGCGTCGGCGCGGCTGCGTCGGCCAGATGAAGCTCGACCACGTCGCTGTGGATCTGTCCCAATATGTCGAGCAGATACCGCGCGTTAAAGCCGATGTCGAAGCCTTCGCCCGCAAAGTCGCCCGGCACCTCTTCTGCCGCCGTGCCATTTTCAGGGCTGGTGACGGACAGGGTGATCTTGTCCCGGTCCAGCGACATCTTGACCGCGCGGGTCTTTTCGGTGGCGATCGTGGCGACGCGATCGACGCCTTCCTCGAAACTGCGCGGATCGATCTTGAGCAGCTTGTCGTTCGCGGTCGGGATGACCCGGCTATAGTCGGGGAAGGTCCCGTCGATCAGCTTGCTGGTAAGGATTGCGTTGCCCAGACCAAAGCGGATCTTGCTGGCCGACAGGGTGATCGCGACCGATCCGTCCACTTCGTCCAGCAGCTTGCGCAGTTCGGCGATGCATTTGCGCGGAATGATGATGCCGGGCATCCCTTCCGCCCCATCGGGCCGGGCCACGGTGACGCGGGCCAGGCGATGGCCGTCGGTGGCGGCCGCCTTCAGTACGGGCAGCGGATCTTCCGACACATGGAAATAAATGCCGTTCAGATAATAGCGCGTCTCTTCGGTCGAAATGGCGAAGCGGGTCTTGTCGATAATCTCGATCAGGGTCGCGGCCGGAAGCTCGAACTGGGTTGGCAGGTCGCCCTCTGCGATCACGGGGAAGTCGTCACGCGGCAGGGTGGACAGGTTGAAGCGCGCGCGCCCCGCCTGGATCAGCATCTTGCCGTCCGCGGCCTGAAGCGAAACCTGGCTCCCTTCCGGCAGCTTGCGCGCGATGTCGAACAGCGTATGCGCGGAAATGGTGGTCGCGCCGGCCTGTTCGACCTGGGCGGAGATGCTTTCGACGATCTGGAGGTCGAGGTCGGTCGCCATCAGCTTGATCGCGCCGTCCGCAGACGCCTCGATCAGCACGTTGGACAGAATGGGAATCGTATTCCGACGCTCAACCACCGACTGGACGTGGCTCAGGCTCTTGAGGAGCGTCGCGCGTTCGATGGTGGCCTTCATGTCCCTGTGTGTCCGCTTCTGTTCTTCGTTGAAGCCCGGCTCCAGCGCATGAAGGGCCGAATCCGGGCGATAGTGGTGCCCGTTCTACATAACCGCTGTGACGGCGGCGGCAAGCGGCACGCAACGGCTTTTCCCGCCTTGACACGCAAAGGCTTGCAAAAGCGCGCTGACTGGGCTTTGCGTGGATGATGATCCGCCCGGTTTTCCTGCTGCTACTCCCTTTGTTGCTTGCCGCCGCGACGCCGGTGAACGCAAGGGAATCACTTGGCATATTCGAAAGTTGGGGCGCGTTTCGCGATCCCTCCCCAGCTCGATGCTATGCCATCGCCCTGCCGGTCCGGAAGGGCGGGCGTGAGGGTTTCGCGACCATTTCGCACTGGCCCGAGCAACGGATTCGCGGTCAGATACAGTTCCGCCTCAGTCGTGGTCACGGACAGAGCGCGCCTGTCACACTCAGCATTGGCGACCGCCGTTTTGCGCTGGTAGCGGGGGCTGCCGACGCCTGGGCCGCCGATGCGCAGGGCGACGCGGCGATCGTGGCGGCCATCCGGTCGGGCACCAGCATGAGCGTGGAGACGCGCGATGCACGCGGGCGCGCCTATGCCGACGCCTATGCCCTGCGGGGCGCGGCGACGGCGATCGACGCGGCAGCGCTGGGATGCGCGCGCCGGGGGTAACTGGCTACGCTGGTCAGAAGTAAGAAAATGCGCTATGGCGCGCGCATGCAATCAGCCGCAAACCTCCTTATGCCGATTCCCGGCCTTATCGACCCTGTGCCCGTGCCGCGCGCCGTGACGCCGCGTGAAGATGGGCGCGTCGACCTGATGGGCCTGTCCCGCCCGCAAATGAAAAGCGCGCTGGAGGAAGCAGGCCTGGACGAAAAGCAGGCAAAGCTGCGCTCTAAGCAGTTGTTCCACTGGCTCTATCATCGCGGCGAAACCGATTTTGAGGCCATGACCGATCTGGCCAAGCCGATGCGCCTGTGGATGGCCGAGCGATTCGTCGTGGGCCGCCCTGAAGTGGTGGAGGCGCAGGTGTCCACCGACGGCACCCGCAAATGGCTGCTGCGATCCGATGACGGACAGGACTATGAAATGGTGTTCATCCCCGACGCGGACCGGGGAACGCTGTGCGTGTCCAGTCAGGTCGGCTGCACATTGAATTGCCGTTTCTGTCATACCGGCACGATGCGCCTTGTCCGCAATCTGACGCCGGGCGAAATCGTGGGTCAGGTGATGCTGGCGCGTGATGCGCTGGGCGAATGGCCCAAGGGCAGCATGGCCAGCGCCAACGATGATGCCGATATTGAGGATGAGGATGCTCCCCAATATTCGCCGGATGGGCGGATGCTGACCAACATCGTCATGATGGGGATGGGTGAGCCGCTTTATAATTTCGATCATGTGCGCGACGCGCTGAAGCTGATCATGGACGGCGACGGCCTTTCTCTGTCGAAGCGGCGCATCACCCTGTCGACCAGCGGCGTCGTGCCGATGATGGCGCGCGCGGCCGAAGAGATCGGCGTGAACCTGGCCGTCTCGCTCCACGCCGTGACCAAGGAAGTGCGCGATGAACTGGTCCCGCTCAACAAAAAATACGGGATCGAGGAGCTGTTGCAGGCCTGCGCCGACTATCCCAAGGCGAATAATGCGCGGCGCATCACCTTTGAATATGTGATGATCAAGGACAAGAATGACAGCGACGCCGATGCGCGTGAGCTGGTCCGGTTGATCCGCAAATATAAGCTGCCCGCGAAGGTGAACCTCATCCCCTTCAACCCCTGGCCCGGCACCGATTATGAATGCTCGACGTCAGAGCGGATTCGTTCGTTCAGCAATATCGTGTTCGAGGGTGGGATTTCCGCACCCGTTCGCACCCCGCGCGGCCGCGACATCATGGCCGCCTGCGGGCAGCTAAAGTCCGCGTCGGAAAAGAAGAGCCGGGCGGAACTGGATCGGCTGGCGGCGGAAAAACAAGCGGCGCTTGGGTAGTTTTCCACGAATAATCCATGACCGATGATGAGATAGACCGGATCGCGCGGGCCTTTTGTGCGCGGACGCTGCCCAAGGCGGAATGGACCCATGCCGCGCATTTCGCGACTGCATTATGGCTGATTCTGACACGCGCCGACATCCTGGTCGAGCGGGACATGCCGGCCATGATCCGCAGCTATAATGAGGCCGTCGGTGGGGTTAACAGTGACACCGCAGGCTATCATGAGACAATCACGCAGGCGTCGCTGCATATGACCCGGCGCGTGCTGGCAGGAGTACCGGACGGCATCATGCCGTGTGCGGCGCTGATGCTGTTGCTGGCCTCTCCGCTGGGCGACAAGGATTGGCCCTATGCCTATTGGACGCGCGAACGGCTGATGTCGAAAGACGCACGGCGGGCTTGGGTTGCACCGGTTTTGCAGGACTTGCCGGCATAGCCACCGCGAAGGCGACGACGCCAGCCTTCTCACGTCAATGCAGAAAGTCGCCGCCAACGATCAACGGCAATCCGGACGTGTCATCGGCATAGATATAAGCCCATGCTTTAAAAGGGCCGTCCGATGTCATGACCATGACCCGTTCGCGCCGATATTCGTGCGGCTGCGGCCATTCCGAACATTGTTCATAGTCGTCCAGTTTGGCGAGAACCATGGCCGGATCGCGGAGCGCAAACAGATCGCCGGTGACGCAGCCCGCCTCCCCCGGCACGAAGGCGGGATAATCATCGACACAATAGAGGCAGCCCGTGAGATGCCCCTGCCCCACCGCCTGCGCCACGCCGCGTAGCCACCGCGCCATCGGTCCATCGAAACCGACACGCAGCGTTCCATAGACGAAAAGCAGAACCATTTTCTCTTTCATGGCTGCGCAAAATCCCAACTTGATGCAGTTTTTACCAACTAGCGGAATTTTTCACAGATCACCCAGTGTCGCCAAGCCCAAGAATCGCCGGAAAGCGGACAAAAAACCAAACTGGCACGGCTCCTGCAATCGCCCTGGCATGACACTGGATGGTCCAGTGACAGTGTAAAGCAAGGAGTTATCATCATGTTCATCGCCAAGATCCAAAGTGCCGCCATTGCCCTCGTAGGCGCGGTCATCGTCGCTACCGTCTTCGTTGGCGCAACCGTTGGGCCGGTCACCTCGCTCGCCTGAACGGACATGCTCCCCCCGCTCGATACCATAGATATTTGAAGGCCAGACTCATGGACAACAGCTTCACCCTCGACCGTCGCAATGGCAAGATCATGGGCGTATGCGCAGGCCTGTCGGCGCGAACCGGGTTGGACGTGACGCTGATCCGCGTCGGGCTGGTGCTGCTGACGCTGTGCGTGCTGGGACCGATCGGCGTTGTCGCCTATCTGCTGGCGGGCTGGCTCGCCGCCGAAGGCTGAACGGATCGACCGCGCGGCGCTCGCCCTTGAGAACGCCGCATACAAAAACGCCGCCCCGGCTTATGCCCTGGGCGGCTTTTTGTCGTCCGGTTGCACCGCACAAAACAGGCGGGGCACCGGCTTCGCCTTCGGAAAGGCTTTAGGCGTACAGCACGGAGTAGAAAGTCAGCAGCTGTGCGCTGACCGCTACAAGCACCGCCGCACCCTGGATGGCGTGACGCATATATTGCTCCATTCGGTAATTTTGTTACGTTGCGAGAGCGCCTATGCGCCTGCCTTTAAATTGTAACAATCGCAATGTTTGAGTTTACGATTGCACTAAACGCAACACAGAAAATATTAACCAAGCGCCGTTATCAGCGCTTGCGCCGCCGCGGGTGCGCGGACTTTCGCGCCACTGATGAAGAAGGTGAAGACATCTCCCTGCTGCGCCTGATGCTGCGCGCGGGCCTTCCACTGCGCGATGCTCGCAGCGTCGTAGCCGGTCGGCTGCTCCTCCTGAGAGCGCATGAGGCGCATATAGGAAAAGCCGACATCATGCCCTTCTATCGCCGGATAGACATCATGGTCGGCGAAGACGATCGCCGCACCCGCATCCCGCGCGAGGGCGAGGAACACGGGATCGTCGAAACTGCCGTGCCGCACCTCCAGCGCGTGGCGCAGGGGGACGCCCGCGACGCTGGTGGGAAGCAGCTTAAGGAAAGCGGCGAAATCGTCGTCATGGAATTTTTTCGTGGGCATGAACTGCCAGAGGATCGGGCCAAGGCGATCGCCCAGCTCCGACAAGCCCTGATTCACGAATTTGTCGATCGACTCACCTGCCTCCGCCAGCAAGCGGCGGTTGGTGCAGTAGCGCGAGGCCTTGACCGCGAAGGCGAAGCCGTCGGGCACGGCCTTTGCCCAGTTGGCGAAGGTCGCAGGCTTTTGACTGCTATAATAAGTGGCGTTGATCTCGGTCGCGGTCAGATGCTCACCGACATAGGCCAGTTCATCCTTCTGGCGCAGGCCTTCGGGATAGAAGGTGCCGCGCCAGGGCTCGTAGACCCAGCCACCAATGCCCACCCTGATCGTGCCGCTCATGCGCCTCTCCCACGTCGTGATAGCGAAGATAGCAGGCCACGCGCGCATGACCAGATCGCTTTCATCGATCACTATGACCGACAGGTTGCGTTAGCCACTATTGCGAACAACTTTTAATAAGGACGCAACACAGGAGTTCCCAATGCGCCTCGACCTCATCAAGACCGCGACCTATCTTTCCATCCACCTGACCGTGGGCTTCACCGTCGCTTATTTGATGACCGGATCGGTGGCGATTGCGGGCGGCATTGCCCTGATCGAACCGATGGTCAATGCAGTCGCCTTCTTCTTCCACGAACAAGTCTGGAAAAAGGTCATCGCGCGGCGCGAACTGGTGAAGGCCAAACCATGGTACAGCGGTCAGGCGGCGTTGGCCTGACGCATTATTTCTTGCGGTTGAGGCCCATCAACCAGGGTTTGATCCGGCCCGTGGGCTGCGGCTTGCCGTCGAGACGGACGGCGCGGATAATGCGGACAGGCTGGCGGATCATCTGGCCGCGCATCGCCCCGGTGCCGCCGCCCGTGGGAAGCGCGAGGATACGCTTCACCGTATCCATGCCCCCCACGACATGGCCGAACGCCGCATAGCCGATATAGGTGCCGCGCGCGTCCATCGTCGGGGTCGCGCCGATCGTCATGAAGAAATTGCCCATCGCCGAATTGGGCCGGTCGGGCCGCGCCATCGACAGGGTAGCGTCCAGATGATGGATGCCGGTCCGGGTGGTCGGCTCGTGTACGACTGGCGGAATGGAGCGGCGCGCATCCATGTCGATGCCGCCCTGAATCAAGCCATAGGTCGGCGCGCTCTTGCGCCGCGCAGCGCGGTAGAAGGTGGTGCCGTCGAACCGGCCATCATCGACATAGGCAAGGAAATTGGCAGAGGTTTTGGGCGCGCGCCTGGTGTCGACCGAAACGATGATCGGTCCCTGCGACGTTTCAATCCGTACCCGGACATAGCCGGGCACAGGCTTGTTGGCCGGGAGTGCTAGCAGCCTCCCAGGCAGCAGAACGAGCGCCAGCAAGGTGGCGATCAGAACAATGGGGCGGAGTGGGGAAACATCTGATCGGGGCAAAACAGGGCCAAGACTAAAGACCACGCAGGGGCCACGCAACCCTCTGGACGTTTAACGGGCGCGTTGCGCCAGGGCGAGCGCGCCCATCAGCCCCACCTGATCGCCGAGTGCCGGGGAAACGATGAGCGCGTCATAATCGATAGTAGCCACGCCGAAATAATCGGCGGCGAGGATCGCAGCCTGATCCCGCACCCGCTGAAGCAGGCCGGATGTGTCCATGACGCCACCGCCGAAAATGATCCGGCGGGGCGAGAGCAGCGCCTGTTGCGCGATGACAAGCTGAGCCAGATAATGAGCGATGATGTCATGGGCTTCATGATCCGCGGGCAAGTCGGACAGCGAAGCACCCCAGCGCGCGATGATTGCAGGACCGCTGGCGAGACCTTCGAGGCAGGCGCCATGAAAGGCGCAGATGCCGTCGAACCGGGTGTCGTGCGGATGACGGGCGGGACGAAAATGACCCATTTCCGGGTGGCGCTGGCCATGGATTGGTCGCCCCTCGACCATCGCGCCGCCGCCGACGCCCGTGCCGACCGTAATATAGGTGGCAATATCCGCGCCCACAGCCGCCCCCCACAGGCTTTCGGCCAAAGCAGCGCCATTGACGTCAGTATCGAAGCCAACCGGGCAATCGAACGCTTTCGCGAATGGACCGGCAAGGTCGATATTGCTCCAGTGAACCTTGGGTGTCTCGATCAGATGGCCCCAGCTCGGCGAGCGGCGGTCGACATCGACGGGTCCGAAACTGGCGATGCCGAAGGCCGCATAGGGACCATGCCGGATCGCGCCTTCGCGGAAAAAAGCCAGTGCAGCGGGGATGGTGATGGACGGCGCTTCTGTCGGGATGCGGAGCGTCGCCAGCACTTCCCGCGTGTCGGTGACGATGCCCAATATGAACTTCGTACCGCCTGCTTCAATGCAGCCATAGATAGATGGAGTGATCATGCTGCGTCGCCCCATAGCAGGCCGAGCGGCAGCCCGTCACGGACTACGGTTATGGCTAGACGATAAGGCCGGGAATCGTCTTGTTGGTGCCCAGACTGTCCGTGCCCCAGCCATCGACGGGAACGCCCATCGCCTGCTGGAGCGTCAGGCCCACACGACTGACGGGGCTGCCGTCGCCGGTGATATAGTGGCCGGTGCGGATCTTTCCCCCCGCCGAACCAGCCGTCATCATCGGGATATTGTCGATGGTGTGGAATTTGGCGAATTCGGTTTCGCTGTGCGCAAAGACCAGGCTGTTATCGAGCAGCGTACGGTCGCCCTCCTTGACTGCATCCAGCGCCTTGATGAAATAGACCCACGCTTCCATGCATTTATTGACGTAGAAGGTCGCTTCGGGCTGATAGCCAAGGCGATTGTCCAGCACTTCCTCATGCGTCAATTGGTGATGGGTGATGGTGCTGCCGATGCGCGTCAGCGACGATGCGCCATTGTTGAAGTTCATGTTGAAGACGCGAACATTGTCACAGGCCATCGCCATGACCAGCAGGTCGGTCATAACCTCATGGTTACGCATGACATTCTCAATCTCTGCATTGACCGGCGTATCAGGCACCTTGCCGGGCACGATACAGGCCTGCATCGGTTCAGGCTTGGTCAGTTGCACGTCGAGCTGCTTTTCCAACTGCCGCAATGACGTGAAATATTGGTCGAGCCGCTGACGATCGGAAGTACCCAATCGAGATTCCAGAGCCTGCCGCTGTTCGGCGACGCCCGACAACACGCTGCGCCGGGCCATGACGGCGGGATCTGGGGTGAAGGTCGCGCTGTTGGGATCGCGAAAATCGGGACCGAACAACCGTGTGTAGAGCGCGGCAGGCGACACTTCGGCGGGATTGAGATTGCCGTTCCCACGTCCCGACAGAGAATTGCGCGGATCACCCGTCGCCGACAGCTCCAGCGAGCGAAAGCGGGTCCGCGTGCCGATGACATCACCGATCAAAACGTCGAAGGATGGGGCGGGCAGTCCCCGGTCCGACGCGATCGCCATGCCGGTGCGGATGCCGATGCCGCCGCTGATGTGCGGCAGATTGGGCTTGCCATCCAGCGGCAGGGTGAAATCGCCTAGGATGTTGACCTTGTGCTTGAGCGGGGCGATCGCGGCCAGTTCTTCCTTCAGCTCATAGTCGGCGCCCGCCTTGCCGGGAAACCAGCGCGGCGGGTTGACGCCCAACCCCCAGAACCATGTGCCAAAACGAATGGGCACCGGCGCGCCAGTCGCCGCCATCGCCCGCCCATTGCCGTCGAGAAATATGTCCAGCAACGGCAGGCCGACAGCAACGGCCATGCCATTGACCATGCCGCGCAGCGCGGTCCGGCGATTGAGCGTGAAGGTCATGGATGAACTCCCTTGGTGAGCGTGACGCCGCGTGGGGGCGTCATCATGGCGACGGTGGAGGTGCCAAGTGGCGGGGTCTTGATGCGATAGGCTTCGGGCATGGTCGCAACGCGCAGGAACAGCGCGCGGATGCGATAGCCGTCGGTTTCGAAATTCGATTCCAGCGTGGCGGCGAGCGCACCATCATCCTCCGGCACGCGGCCGGTGGCATATTGGAAGGCGCGCCCCGCAACGCATTCGGTGGTCGACTTGCTGGCGGCCAGCGCCTTGCCAAGCCCGATATTGCCTTGAAAAGCCGTCCCCTCGAACACTCCGGCGGTGTCGATCACCGCGTCATTCTCACGCGGACGGAAGGCGCCGATGCCGTCGAACCGTTCCAGCGGCAGGCCCAGCGGATCGGTGATCTTGTGGCAGGCGGCGCAAACCGGATCGCTGTTATGCGCGTTCAGGCGGATGCGCGCGGTCGGCATCGCCTTGTTAGCGACATCCTGCACGGCGGTAAAATTGACGTTGCCGGGCGGGTTGGGAACCGGCTGGCACAAGAGCAATTCCCGGATCGCGCGACCACGCAGCGTCGGCGAACTTCGCCCCGAATGCGAATAGAGGGCCAGGAACCCGGCCTGCCCCAACAGGCCCGCGCGATCGTCGTCAGGGCTGAACTCATAGGGTACCCAGCCCTGCGCGCTGCTGACCTTCGTCTGATAGAGCGGCCCCAGCGCCCGGTTGATGAAGGTGCGCCGGGTGGTGAACAACTCCCGATAATCACCCTGCCGCATCACCAACTGATCGACGATCATCTGCAACATCTGTTCGGACAACGCCGAAGCGACGTCCGGGTTGAAGCGGGGATAGACGATCTGGTCCTTGGCCATCTCGTCAAACTTTTCGAACAACAACATGTCGGCGAAGAAGGCGCGCACGCCATCCTCCAGCCGAGGTGACTTCGCCATGCGGTCGGCGACCGCGACCAGTTCGGCCTGATCGGTCAGCCGCTGCTGCGCCGCTGCCTGAAGCAGCGCCTCGTTGGGCGTGCTATTCCACAGCAAGAAACTGAGCCGCGCGGCCCGCGAATAATTGTCGAGGCGTTGCTGACCGGGCGCTTGCGGGTCCGGCTCTGCGCTTTCGATGATATAGAGGAAATGGGGCGACACCATCATCGCCGCCAGCGCCAGTTCCAGCCCCTTGTGAAAGGAGGTGCCGGGACCAACGGCATCGCCCGCCATCTTCACATAGACCATCACCTCGGCCTGCGTCATCGGACGGCGGAAGAGGTAACGGCCCAGCGGCACAAGGGTGCGCGCGGCGCAGTCCGGGTCCGCCGACGCCGCATCGCGGGGTGTGCAGGCCATGAACTGGGCGCGGCGATCCTCCTCAAAGACCTGCGCGGCAATGTTGCGCGCCATGGCGTCAAACTGTTCGAGGCCAGCGGGCGAGATGGTGGAGTCGCTCGCCCCGGTTGCGATCAGCTCATGAACAGGGCGGACGATCGGTTCGAAACGGCCTGCGACGGTAATGTCGGGGCCGAAAATATCGGCGATGCTGTTGCGATACTGGGCTTCGGTCAGCCGCCGCATCCCGACGATCTGCCCCAGCGGCGCTTGCAGGGTCGCGAAGGATGGTTCAGCCGAGGCGCTTTTCGGCGCCTTTTCCGCCGTGCAGGCCGCCAATATCAGCGCCAGCGTGGGGGCAAGCAAAGTGCCCGCGCGTTTGAACTGGGTGCCGCTCATTTGTGCGCCACCTTCGTCTCGGGCAGCCGGTCATTGACGAAGGCAGGCACGGCGACGGCCTCCAGCCCGCTGGAAATCCGGCGGCACTGGCCGGTTTTCGGATCGCGATCGCCATCGGCCAGTTTCTTGAGCGCAGCATATATGGCGGCGCAATCATAGCCCGCCGTCGTAGCCGCCCCCTCCCCGCCGATCGACGCGCTGGCCATGATGTTCCAGATCGGCTGATAGCCACCGACGATACCCTTGAGCGATCCGTCAGGCTGGAAAGCGAGGTGCAGTCGCCCCTTGGCCAGATCCCATTCGGTCCGTTGGCCCCGAATGTCGCGCTCCGATCCCTGTCCCCAGGTCTGGCGCAGGCGGATATGCTGCGGCTGCGTCATCAGCACGCCACCGACGATCCGCCCCTTCAGCACATTGCGATGCTGCGGATTGTCCACGACCGTATAGCTGGCGCCGGGGATGAAATTCTGGCGGGAATCGACGATCGCGCGATCCTCGCTGTTGGCGTAGATCACCGTCACGTCGGGATCGTCGGACAGGCTGTCCACGCCGGTCAGCAGCAACACCTGCGTATGCTCGCCGCTTACCAGAAACTGGGTAAGGCCGCGCACGATATCGCCGCCCATGCCATCGACGCCACGCCATGTCCGCACACAGCCCATCGCCCGCCACATCTGGTTGTCGATGCCCGCTTCACCTGTGGGGCTGGTGAAATTCTCATGCCCGCAGCCTTCGGCATCCGCGCCGCCATCCAGGTCGATGCCCTGCGCGACCTTGCCCTGAACTACCCGCTGCGGGGGCCGGTCGAACTTGTCGGGATGCGTGCAGATATTGGTGTTTTCAGGGCCAAAGGCATAGCCGGTCCAGCGGGTGGTCAGTTCCTTCTCATTGGGCTTTTCCAGCAGGCGCATCCGTTCCGCAGGCGCCTGCGTCTGGAGATAATTGTCCCGCAACGTGGCCGCCAGCCCTTCGGGGCAATCCTCCTTCCCCTGATAGATGGCTGGCGCGAAATGGGTGAAGATGAAGCCCATCTCACCATTGGCAGGCGGGGCAGGAAGAACGGGCGCAGCCGCGCGCGCGCGGGGCGACAGGTCGGCGCTCCCGGTGCCAAGGATCAGCGCGCCGGCTGCCAGCGGGATCAGCATTAGCGCGGCAGCGCCTCTCTGTTTCCTGTGGCCTGTCATCATCATCTCCTCTGCATGTTCTTATGTGTCGGGCAGGCTCAGGGCGTCAGCGCCACAGCTTCTGCCGGAATCAAATCCTTGCCCTCAGTCCGGTAGACGGGCTTGCCCCGATAGACCCACTGGGCCTGATCCTCGCCCTGCCGCACGGTCCATTCGCCAATACCTCGCCGCGCCATGCCCGACGCGAAATCGCGCCACATACAGGGGTCGGCACACTCGTTATGCCGGGAGGTGAACAGCAGATTGCCCTGCGCGTCAGCCAGAACATAGGCGTCCTTCACCAGACGGGACGTCACATTGGCGGGTGCGGTCAGCTTGGGGACCGGCGGCAAATATTTGAGCGTATTCCAGACAAAATCGTCCTGGCCGTCCTGCGCAATGGAGCCGGGTTGGTCGCCTTTACGGGTGAAGACCATATGGATGCCCTTATAGACCCATTGTGGTCCCGCTGGTCCCTCCATCACCGACCAATCCCCGGCGTCGGAGGCAGGCCCTTCGCCAGACGTTTTCGGCCCGCCAAACTGGTGTGGGACAGGCGATAGCGGCGATCCCGGCGGCGCCAGCAACGGTTCCCATTCGGCGAGGCAGTCGCCCGTACAATAGAGCGCAGGACGGCCGGTCCGTCCGGTCACGGCGCGCATGTCCATGCCATAGAGCGTCAAACCGCGTCGGTTGACATAGATGCGTCTCTCCCCCGCCTCCTTCACCGCTATGCCGGTCGGAAAGCTATTCGATGCGGCGGCGGGAATCGGCAGGTCCGACGCCTGCGCCCGGACCGTTGCAGGCAGCGCAGCCAGCAGCATCGCGAGCAATTGGGCCGAAAGGGCGGCGCGGAACATCAGCGCCGTTCCTCGACGCGGAAGCTGCGGTGGCAGGTGGCGCAGCTTTGCCCCAGTGTCTTGGCCGCGACGCGTATCTTGGCCGCGTCCCCGGTGGCGGCGACGGTCGCGAAGGCATTGGCCTGCGCCGTGAAGCCGTCCTGCGCCTTCTTGAATGTAGCCGCCTGGCTCCAGATTTCGGGTTTGGCGGCGGTCTTCACACCCGGTTTCGGGCCGCTGCCCGCTGGGAACCACCCTTGTTGCTGGCGCGCATAGTCGCGGATCTGCCGCGCCGAAATCTGGATCACATAAACCTGCGGCGTGCTCGATTTCAGTTCGTCATTGATGTTCTTGAAGGCCGCACCGACTTCGCGGAAGCCCGCGACGCGGGTCGCCACGATGTCGGCGGGCGCAGCGATCAGCGGCGCGGCGACAAGAGCCGCAAGAGCGGCAACAAGTGCCCGGGGACGGAGTGTCCTCATTCTGTTCATTCCCTTTTTTAAAGCATGGGTTCCGCGAACACCCACCAGGCGAGCGCGCCCGCCACTGCGATCGCGGTAAGCAAAGCGACCGGGTTGGCACGGCGGACCGGGACCGGCGGCGCGGTCCTTGTCGACGCGCTACCCGTTACCATCGGACCGATCAGGTTCCGCCGCCGCACGATCAGGTAAAAGAAGACCGCGACGACATGAAGGGCGATCAACCCCAGCAGGACATTGAACGCAAAACCGTGGATGGCGGAGGCCAAACGTCCCTGATCGAAGTCCACCAGATGGGAAAGCGGCCCGGATTCGATGCCGTCAATATCAACCGCAAACAGGCCGGTCATGACCTGTACGGAAAGGGCCAGCAGCATCGCAACGACACTCCAGCCGCCCAACGGGTTATGGCCGACCGTCGCCACTTCTCCGTGCGACATATAGGCGCGGATCGAACGTGGCCCTTTCAGGAAATAGGCGAAACGCGCCGGGTCAGAGCCGACGACGCCCCAGATCACCCGGAACGCGATCAGGAACAACACCGCCTGACCCGACAGCCGGTGCCAGTCCATGTAATGGTTTTCAGCGCTCCACCATGAAAAGGCGAGCAACCCAACGAGTGACCAATGGAACAGACGAAGGGGCAGGTCCCACACATATTGACGGGATGTATGTTGGGGCATCGCCTTCAGCCCTTCTTCGCCCAGGAGTCGCAAACCCCCTCGACCGGAACGACGCTGCCGCTGAGGAGCGCGCATTGGCCGCAGCCATTGCCGCCGGGCGTGAAGAAGGTGCAGAGCGCGCAGCGCTTGGCCGCGTCAGGCGACGGTGCCTTAAAGCCCAACGATTTCCGCATGCTCTTCTGCGCGGCGGAGAGGGTCGCGGCATCGCCGCATCCCGCTGCCCCGCCCCCTGCTGTAGCACTGGCGCCGCCGCTTATGGCAAGCGGCATACAGGCGAACAATATCAGCGCCGACCGGCGCGTCCAGGATCGTTCACCTTGCTCGCGCATACCCATCTCCTGTTTCCCTGTCGGGCCGCATGTCCGGCCTCTTTGTGGGAAAGGGTGTACCAGCCGCTGCCCGGATTAATTTGTCTGCGCTGACAAGAATGGACGAAGATGTCGCCCCAACGATGCTGTTGGCCGCGCGATTGTGTCCGGGCTGAAAAAGTCGGACAAACTCCGGCCATCAAGAGCGAGGATAAGAGGCATTGGGAGAGGTCGACGCAATGGCGGTGCCGCGGGCGATCGCTCTCGCAGCCCGAGGATATAGGCCATGCCCAGCAACAGCCCGGTCGATCCGGTCGAGGAAACCACCACCCATCAGCCCCATATCCTGATCGTCGATGACGACCGGTCGTTGCGCGCGCTTATCCGCGAATTTCTGGTCAGCGAGGGCTATGACGTGGACGAGGCGGAGGACGGCATCTCGATGCGGAGCGCGATGGCCCGCCGCCCTGCCGACATCATCATATTGGACGTGATGATGCCGGGCGAGGACGGCCTGTCCATTGTCCGGTCGCTGGTGGGACAGGAGGGCGTCGGCATCATCATGGTATCGGCGCTGGGCACGGAGACGGATCGCATCATCGGGCTGGAGGTCGGAGCCGACGACTATCTGGCCAAGCCAGTGTCCCCGCGCGAGCTGCTTGCCCGAATCCGCGCGCTGGAGCGACGTCGACGGCCTTCGCCGGGCGCACCGCCTGCCAGCATGGCCCATTATCAGTTCGAAGGCTGGCGGCTGGACCCGGTGCGGCGTGTGCTGCGCGATCCGGGCGGCATCATCATCAGCCTGTCGGAAGGCGAATTCGGCCTGCTGCTGGCCTTCATCGAAAAACCGCAGCAGATATTGAACCGCGACCAATTGCTGGAACTGGCGCGAGGTGAGGATTCGGACGCCTTCGACCGGGCGATCGACACGCAGGTCAGTCGCCTGCGCCGAAAGCTGGGCACGCGGACTCACGGCGAAATCATCCGCACCGTGCGCAGCGAAGGCTATATCTTCCTGCCCCCGGTAACACGCGCATGATGGCCCGGATCACACGTTGGGCCAATTCCATCCACGCCCATATGCTGGCGATGGCGCTGGGGACGATCGTCACCATGACGGCGTTCAGCCTGTCGATCCTGTTCCTGATACATCCACCGGAACGGATCCCTGTTTCCATCTACGAAATTTCGCGGATCGTGCGCGATCTGCCGCTCGTCCGCGATACGCCAGTGCTCCGGTCACGCGAACAAGCCGCCGAACCAAGGCCGGTGACCGACCGCACCGAAAAGCTGGTATCCGCCATGCTGGCGGACCAGTTGAACCTGCCTCAGGAGGATGTGCGTGTCTATCTGAACCCCGGGGACAGGGAGCGGTTCACGCAGATCACCCAAGAGGTTGATCTTTATGGCAAGGAGGGTGCCGCCGATCCCTTCATTGTCGGCACCTTTACCGCAGCGATACGCCAGCCATCGGGGCAATGGCGGCTGATCACACGCAAGGCGCGCGCGCCCGAAAATATCTGGCGGCTGACGGGTCGGGATACGTTCATCTTCGGCCTGTTGTTCATCATCCCGCTCAGCATGTGGTTCAGCGCCCGGCTGACCCGCCCGATCCGCGCCTTTGCCGCGTCCGCCAAGCGGCTGGGCGCGGGGATCGAGGAGAAACCCGTACCCATCGAGGGGCCGACGGAAATCCGCATGGCCGCCCAATCGCTGAACGAGATGCAATCGCGCATCGCCCGCTTCGTGCAGGAGCGGACCTCGGTCGTCGGCGCGATCGCGCATGACTTGCGGACGCCGCTATCGCGATTGCACTTTCACCTTGCCACCGCACCCGAAGCGATCCGCAAGGCTGCGGAGCAGGAAATCAGCCAGATGGAGCAGTTGATCGGCACGACGCTGGATTTCGTCGACAATGAAAGCCGCCCGCGGGTGATGGAACCGCTGGACCTGGGGATGCTGGTCGAGGGGCTGGTCGATGACTTTGCCGACATGGGTGAAGATGTCACAATGCTGGACGCCCAATCCATCACCATAGCGGGCGACATGATCCTGCTGAAACGGCTGTTCACCAACTTGATCGACAACGCCGTCAAATATGGCGGCAGCGCGCGGGTATCCGTGCGACGCGACGGCCTGCAGGCCATTGTCGAGGTATCGGACGAGGGACCGGGCATGGTTCAGGCGCAGCTTGCCCGCGCCTTTGAACCCTTTTTCCGGGGCGAACCGTCGCGCAACCGCAAGACGGGCGGCGTGGGGCTGGGCCTGTCCATCGTCCTGTCCGCCGCGACCGCTCATGGCGGTACGGTTTCGCTGGAATCCCGCCCCGGCGGCGGTTTGACGGCGCGGGTGGTGTTACCAGTACCGGACTCTGTCACGGGTACGGCCTGAACCATCCTATCCACATATCGCACCTGCGGTTCGAGAATTCCTCGGAATGCGGCAAAGAAGATGCAAGCGGATGACCGATGGTCGTTCCCCATCAACTTTTGATCGCGAGGCTCCTCCCGATGACCAATATGCTCGATTGCTCCGATCTCGACAGCTATATGGGCAAACCGATTGCCCCTGCCCGTATGAAGGAGCCGTTGCATAACAACGACTTCCGCCGCTGGGCGCAGGCGATGCACTATCCCAACCTGGTGCATTACGACCATGATTTCGCCGCCGAAAGCCGGTACGGCAAGCTGGTTGCCCCACAATCCTTCGCCGTCGCGGCCGATGACGGCCATGGCGCCGGGCCTGCCTGCGTTGGCCGCATCCCCGGTTCGCACCTGATCTTTGGCGGCGACGAATGGTGGTTCTATGGCCCCAAGATTTTCGGCGGCGATATGATCACCAACGAGAAGGTTCCGTTCGATTATGTGGTGAAGGACACCAAATTCGCGGGACCGACCTGCTTCCAGCGCGGCGACAATAATTACTACAACCAGAACGGCGATCTGATCGCCAAGCAGCGTTCGACCGCCATCCGCTATCGCAACGACCTGGCTCTCGAAATGGGATCGTTGGAAAATACGGAAGACCCGGAATGGACCGATGAGGCTCTGGTCGATCTGGAAGAAAAGAAGCTCGAATATATCAATGCGATGCATGATCTGGGTCATGGCAAGCGGTACTGGGAGGATGCCTCGGTTGGCGACACCCTGCCCGTGCGCGTCTTTGGCCCGCATACCATCGCCAGCCTGACGACCGAGTGGCGCGCCTATCTGTTCACCATCTGGGGTGGCACCCACCGGCCGGGTATTGATATGGAGGCGCTGGGCTTTGACCCGGCGATGGCCGGTCACGAAAATGACCCGGTGATGGAGAAGATCAATCCGGAACTGACCGACGGCGCCTATTTCGGCCCATCGCGCGGGCACCTTTTCCCCCGTTGGGCGCGCTATATCGGCATGCCGCGCTCCTATGGCTATGGCGCTTCCATGGGCGCATGGATCATCGACTATCTGGCGGGCTGGGCTGGCGAATGGGGCCAGGTCGTCCACCTCAACTCCTCCTATCGCGGCCCTGCCTTTACTGGCGAAGCAACCGTGATGACTGCCACGATCGTCGACAAGCTGGTCGACGAAGACGGCCGCAAGATCGTTCAGATCGACTGCAAGATGGCCAGCCATCTGGGGGTCACCATGGCCACCGCCAAGGCCGAAATCGAACTGCCGTCCAAGGCCTGAACACTGGGGACACCAATGCCGCTGTTTCCTGTCCGCGAGGCCATAGGTACCGTCCGCCCCCGCCTTCACGATCGATTGAGCGCAAGCTTTGGCGGCGCCATCCTCGCGCTGGAAAGCGAGGATCACTATGTGCGCGTCCATGGCCTGAACGAAAGCGAGCTGATCCTTATCCGCCTGCGACGCGATAGCCGAAATGGACGACATATCCGGCGAGCAAACCCATCGCAGTTGGTGGGTGGCAAGGGAGGCGGTTGCCGAAACAGCAGGCGCTGGACGGAATCGGGAAATTCGGCTAGTGAACGGCATCCGTGCGCCGGTTGCACGGGATTCGGTCGACCGACTGCGGCGATCAGGCTTTCTGCCCGGTTAAACGCCGTCCTTGCCCCACAGATCAGCCGCCAGCGTCGAGCTGAACCCTGAGATCGTCCATGATCTTCTCGATATGCGCGATGGTCACTGCCCGGATACGCTTGTCATCGCGTGCCAGCCATGCCTCCAACATCTCGCGATGCTCTTCATTCGCCCGTTCATCCCGGCCCAGCGGCTCCAGATGTTTACGGACATAGCGCTCCGAAAGAACATGCAGGCGTTGCAGGATCGTCATCGACAACGGCTGCCGGCTGGGCGTGAGCAACGCCATATGGAATGCGCGATTGAACGCCCCCACGCCATCGCCCCCCTTGTCCGTCACCTGGTCCAGCGTTGCGAGCGTTCCAATCGCGATGGCATGATCGGCCTCACTCGCACGGGCCGCCGCCAGCGCCATGACGTCCGGCTCCAGCTTCATGCGCAGGGCATAGACTTCTTCCGCTTCCCCCCGATTGAGACTGCGGACAAAAAAGCCACGATTAGCCTGGGATTTCAACAACCCCTCCTGCTCCAGACGCGCCAGCGCCTCGCGCAATGGAATCTTGCTGATGCCCAGTTCAGCGGCGAGGGCATCCTGACGGATCGGTCCATCGGGAGCAACGCGTCCGGTCAGAATACGTTCACGGACAAGATCGACCAGTTGCTCAGACAGATTTCTGATGATGAGGTTCATGACCCAATCATAACGCACACGGACAAGCACATTTCAATATCGCATATCGTGGACGATCCGCCCCGGACAAAGGCGCGAAGTCCGACCAGCCAACGGAGAAACCGGCCCGGAAAAAGATCCTGACGATCGTCCCGGACCGCGTTGAAGCCCGTGGCAAAGGCGGAACACTCAATCAACGGGATGATCGCCGGTCATCGCTTCGTCACCCCCAACCCCATGAAGCGGTGCTTTCATGGACAAACTGATCGCCCATGCGAAATATGGGTACTAAGGCATGAATGACGGGCCTGCCTTCATTGCTCCTCTGCGATGACCGTTTGTTTGAAGGACGCTGCGGTCGCCGACAGGTCAGGATTGTGGATGAGCCACAAGGAACTGGTGACAGGTTTGTCGAACGATCGGTTGACCAATGTATCGACGTGCAGTCGCGCCATCGAGCGCGCAATGATCGTCGGACCAAAACCCGCAGCCACCAATCCCAGCAAGGTGGCAAGGCTGCCTGCCTCCAGCGCGACACGAGGCACGAAACCTGCCTTTTCGCACAGCGCGAAGAAATGTTCGTTGAACCCCGCCCCGTTCGCGGCGCCATAAAGCACCAGCGGTTCATTCGCCAGATCGGCGATACCAGGATCGGCCTCCTGTTGCGCCAGCGGATGATCGGCGCGCAGGGTCAGCACCATATCTTCTGTCAGCAGACAATGGGCGGCCATGCCAGCGGGCAGCGTCGGCTTTCCGAAATCCCGCACGACCCCGATGTCCAGCCGGCGATCACGCACCCCTTCTATCTGCTCGTCGCGGCCCAGTTCGCATAAGGTCATTTCGACCTGCGGATAGCGCTGGCGGAAGCGATAGAGCGCACCGGCTATACGGGACACGAACGGGCCAGACGGGGTGAAGCTCAGCGCAAGATGCCCACTCTCGCCGCGCTGCGCCCGCTGGGCAGTCGCCGCCGCATGATCGGCCTGAAGCAGCGTTTGCCGCGCTTCAGGTTCAAAGGCCTTTCCCGCGACCGTCAGGCGCACCCGGCGACTGGTACGATCGAATAGCTGCACGCCCAATTCCACCTCAAGCGCCCGGATTTGCTGGCTGAGCGGCGGCTGGGAGATGCCGAGCCTGAGCGCGGCCCTGCCAAAATGCAGTTCCTCCGCAACGCACAGAAAGTAGCGCAGATGACGCAGATCCATCAATCCAGTCCTCAAACATATCAAACATGCCGAATTATATATTAGACGCAAATGATTGAGGGGCGCATTTCACGCAACAAAATAGCAATATATCGCCGTCCTGTGATGAAAAAGGTCCGCTCCGCAAGGGGACGTCCCCGGCATCACATGTCAGCACATTCATGAACGTCAATCATAGCTCTATGCAGTTTTCGCCTGCTTATGTCGGACAAGCGATCGCGCTAGAGAAGGACTATAGCTTTGGGAGAGGCGGATGCATGCCACGCACCGGATTATCGGTTGCGCGCCCAGGAGTTGTGAATGATCGGTATCGTCAAGGTCGCGCTGCATCGTCCACTGACCTTCATTGTCATGGCGATCCTGATCGCAATCGTCGGTCTGGCGGCAGCAATACGTACCCCTGTGGATATTTTCCCCGACATCAAGATCCCTGTGATCGCCGTTGCCTGGACCTATTCCGGCCTGTCGCCCGAAGATATGTCCAACCGCATCATCGGCCCTTATGAGCGCGTGCTGACAACCACGGTCAACGACATCGAGCATATCGAAAGCCAGTCGTTTCAGGGCGTCGGCATCGCCAAAATCTACTTCCAGCCGGGTGCCGACATCCGTACCGCGACAGCGCAGGTCACGTCGATATCGCAGACCGTCCTGCGGCAGATGCCACCGGGCATCAACCCACCGTTAATCCTGAACTACAGCGCCTCGACCGTGCCGATCCTGCAACTCGCGCTGTCGGGCAAGGGGTTGTCGGAACAGCAGCTATTCGACATCGGCCAGAACCAGGTCCGCCCGCAACTCGTGACCATTCCGGGCCTCGCCATGCCTTTCCCTTCCGGCGGCAAGCAGCGACAGGTGCAGATCGACCTCAATCCGTTGGCGCTTCAGTCCAAGGGATTGTCGGCACAGGATGTGGGCAACGCGATCGCGGCACAGAACCAGATCAACCCCGCCGGCTTCGTCAAGATCGGCGCGACCCAGTATAGCGTGCGCCTGAACAACGCCCCCGGATCGATCGAGGCGCTGAACGACCTTCCAGTAAAGGTGGTGAACGGCGCCACCATCTATATGCGCGACGTCGCCTATGTGCGCGATGGTAACGGCCCGCAGCAAAATGTCGTCCATGTGGAGGGCGGCCGGTCCGTGCTGCTGACAGTGCTGAAGAACGGCGCGACATCGACCCTCGCCATCGTCGACGGCGTGAAGGACGCGCTGCCCCGCATCGCCGCCACCCTGCCCGACAGCCTGAAGATCATACCGGTCGGCGACCAGTCTGTATTCGTGAAGGGCGCGGTCGAAGGCGTCGTCTATGAAGGCGCGATCGCGGCCGCGTTGACCTCGCTCATGATCCTGCTGTTCCTGGGATCGTGGCGCTCGACCGTCATCATCGCCCTCTCCATCCCGCTGGCGATCCTCGCGGCCGTTGCGGCGCTGGCGGCTTTTGGCCAGACATTGAACGTCATGACGCTGGGCGGACTGGCGCTCGCCGTCGGCATCCTGGTCGACGATGCCACGGTGACGATCGAAAATATCAACTGGCATCTGGAGCAGGGCAAGAGCGTGATCGCGGCCATATTGGACGGCGCCGAACAGATTGTGACGCCGGCCTTCGTCTCGCTGCTGTGCATCTGTATCGTGTTCGTGCCGATGTTCTTCCTGCCGGGTGTCGCGGGCTTCCTGTTCGTGCCGATGGCGCTGTCCGTGGTGTTCGCGATGATCGCGTCTTTCGTCCTGTCCCGCACGCTGGTGCCGACGATGGCGATGTATCTGCTCAAACCCCACAGGCAAGGCGACGAAGACGCGCATCTGGCGGGCGAACCGACCTCGCGCAATCCGCTGGTCCGGTTCCAGCGCGGCTTCGAACATCGGTTCGAGCGGGTGCGGACGGGCTATATCGGCCTGCTTCGCCGCGCGCTCAATGCCCGCAAGCCTTTTCTGTTGGGCTTCATGGTCGTGGTCCTCCTCTCCTTCGGCCTGCTGCCGATGCTGGGCAGCAATTTCTTCCCGTCGATCGATTCCGGCCAGATCGCGATGCACGTCCGCGTGCCCGTCGGTTCGCGGATCGAAGATACCGCCGCCCGCTTCGACCGCATCGGCCGCGTGATCAGGGAGATCATTCCGGCAGAGGAGCTGGGGTCGGTCACGGACAATATCGGCCTGCCAGTCAGTGCCATCAACACCGTCTATAACAATAGTGGCACGATCGGACCGCAGGATGGCGACATGCTGATCGCGCTCAAGGAAGGACACCGCCCGACCGAAGACATCGTGGCGCAGTTACGGCGCGAATTGCCCGCCCGTTTCCCCGGATCGACCTTCGCCTTCCTGCCTGCCGACATCACCAGCCAGATTCTGAATTTCGGCGCGCCCGCGCCGATCGATATCCAGATTGCGGGCAAGGATGCGATCGCTAATCGCGCCTATGCCCAGACGCTGCTGGCACGGATAGCGGCCATCCCCGGCCTCGCCGATGCACGCATCCAGCAGCCCGGCCGGTCGCCGCAACTTGATGTGGATGTCGACCGGTCCCGTGTCGGTCAATATGGCCTGACTGAGCGCGACGTGACGACCAGCCTTGCCAGCCAGTTAGCCGGCACGTCGCAAACCGCTCCCGTCTTCTTCGTCAATCCGGAAAATGGCGTGCAATATCCGGTCGTGGCGCAGGCGCCGGAATATCTGGTCGGGTCGGTCAGCGCGCTTGCCAACGTCCCCGTATCGGGTGCGAACGCGACTTCCGTTCAACCGCTGGGCGGCCTTGCCTCCATCGTGCGGTCCAACACGGTCCCGGTCGTGTCGCATTATAATATCGCGCCCGTGCTTGACGTCTATGCGACCACCCATGGCCGCGACCTCGGCGCGGTCGCGGGCGACATTCAACGCATGATCAAATCGCTGGAAAAGGAACTGCCCAAGGGTACGACCGTCACCATTCGCGGCCAATATGCGACGATGAACACGGCCTTTTCCGGGCTGGGCTTCGGCCTCGCCGGGGCGATCGTGCTGATCTATCTGCTGATCGTCGTCAACTTCCAGAGCTGGGTCGATCCGTTCGTCATCATCACCGCGCTGCCCGCCGCGCTGGCCGGGATCGTGTGGATATTGTTCATGACCGGCACCACGCTTTCCGTCCCCGCCCTGACCGGCGCGATCATGTGCATGGGCGTGGCCACGGCCAACTCAATCCTGGTGGTCAGTTTCGCGCGCGAACAACTCGAAATCCTCGGCGACGCGACCAAAGCGGCGCTGGAGGCCGGAATGGTCCGCTTCCGTCCGGTCCTGATGACCGCGCTCGCGATGATCATCGGCATGGCGCCAATGGCCTTTGGCCTGGGTGAAGGCGGCGAGCAGAATGCGCCGCTGGGCCGTGCCGTCATCGGCGGCCTGATCTGCGCCACCATCGCCACCCTCTTCTTCGTCCCCACCGTCTTCGCCTTTGTCCACCGCAAGCATGGACAGCAGGATCAGACCTCCATGGAAATGCAGCCGAACCATGTCTGAGCACATCAACACCCAAGCTGACCATCCAGACATGGAAAGTGTCGCAACAACCGGGCCGGACAGTCGCACCCTGAAACGGGTGGGCATCGGCGCTGCCGTCGTCGCCCTGTGCGTGGTCGCCATCGGCACGGCGACGCGGATCAGCGCTACCAACGACCTGCGTGAAACGGCCGCCGACGCATCCATCCCGACGGTCGCGGTCGTCACCCCGTCCATAGGTGGTGAGGGCAATGCGCTGGTCCTGCCGGGCAATGTGCAGGCCTATAACAGCGCCGCCATCTACGCGCGCACCAACGGCTATGTCCGTCGCTGGCTCGCCGACATCGGCGATCATGTCGGGGCGGGCCAGCCGCTGGCGATCCTCGACGCGCCGGAAATCGACCAGCAGCTTGCGGCGGCCAATGCCGATTATCAGACCGCGCTCGCCAATCAGCGACTCGCTGGCAGCACAGCCAAGCGCTGGCAGGCGATGCTGGCACAGGATGCCGTCTCGCAGCAGGAAACCGATGAGAAAGCGGGCGACCTTGCCGCCCGGATCGCGGTATCCAACGCAGCGCTCGCCAATGTGAACCGTTTGCGCGCCTTGCAGGGCTTTACGCGCCTGTCCGCGCCTTTTGGCGGCATCGTCACCAGCCGCTCCGCCCAGATCGGCGCGCTCGTCGTCTCCGGCAATGCCGCCGCGCAGCCGCTTTTCACCGTGTCCGACATTCACCGGATGCGGATTTATGTCCGGGTGCCTCAGGGCTATTCGGCGTCGGTAAAGCCCGGCATGGGCGCAACGCTCACCCTACCCGAATATCCGGGCCGTAATTTCACCGCGACCCTGACGCGCAGCGCGGGCGCCGTCGATGCTCAGTCCGGTGCCGTGCTGGTCGAATTGCAGGCGGATAATCCCGATGGTGCGCTGAAACCCGGCGCCTTCGCTCAAGTGAAGTTCGATGTCGGCGCCGGTCAAGGCAACGGCGTGACCCTACCTGGCAGCACAATCCTCTACGGCAATGACGGCCCGACGGTCGCCATCGTCGATCGCAACGGACGCGTGCGCGTAAAGCCTGTCACCATCGCCCGCGATGAAGGCAGCACGGTCCAGCTATCGGGCGGCGTCTCGCCAAACGACCGGATCGTCGATACGCCGCCCGACGCGATCCGCACGGGCGACAGGGTGAAGGTGCAGGCACCCGCCAAGGCCGCAAAGGGCGCCGCGAATGCGCGTTGACCGCCGGGGCGCGGCTCTCGTTCTGGCGCTCCTTGGGGGCTGCTCGATGGCGCCTGCCTATGCGCCGCCCATCGCCCCCGCTCCGCAAATTTATCGGGAGGTCGCGGGCTGGGCCGCCGCAACACCCCTCGACACCGCCCCGCGCGACGCCTGGTGGACCACGTTCAACGACCCGGTCCTCAACGACCTTGAGGCGCGGGCCGAGCAGGCCAGCCCCACGCTGGCCGCCGCGCTGGCCCGCTACGATCAGGCACGCGCCGCCGCGCGGATAGAAGGCGCCGACCTCTACCCCCAGATCAGCGCCGGGGGCGATGCCAGCCGCCAGCGGGTTTCGGGCAATCGCTTCGGCGGCAATGGCAATGCCCAGACCTATAATGATTTCCAGGTCGGCGGCGCGCTCGACTATGAACTCGACCTGTGGGGCCGTATCCGCAACAGCGTGAAGGCGGCCCGCGCCGACGCTGATGCCAGCGGTGCGGACCTCGCCTCCGCGCGCCTCAGCCTGCAAACCGCCGTCGCGGACGCCTATGCCCGGCTGCGCGGCCTGGATGCGCAGGCCGCCCTGCTGCAACAGACCGTCACCGCCTTCACCCGCGCCTATGACCTGACTGTCACTCGACGGCAGGGCGGCATCGCGTCCGGCATGGACGTCAACCGCGCAAGGACGGTGCTGGGCAATGCCCGCGCGCAGATTTCTGCCATCGCCAACGAACGCGCTGCCACCGAGCATGAGATCGCAGCCCTCATCGGCGCGGTGGCGTCCGACTTTGCGATCGCTCCGCGTGTGCAACCGCTTACCGCCCCCGCCTTGCCCGCCGGCACCCCTTCGGAACTGCTCCAACGCCGGCCCGACATCGCTGCGGCAGAGCGCCGCATCTATGCCGCCAACGCGCGCATCGGCGTGGCGAAGGCGGCCTTCTTCCCTTCGCTCACATTGGGCCTTGGCGGCGGATGGGAGGCGACTCATGGAGACCTGCTGACGACACCCAACAGCTTCTGGGGCCTTGGCCCGCTCTCGACCATATTAACGCTGTTCGATGGGGGCCGTCGCCGGGCCTCAGTGAAATTATCGCGCGCCGACTATGAGGAACTGACGGCCAGTTATCGTGAAACCGTCCTGACCGCCTTCCGTCAGGTCGAGGACGCCCTTGCCGCCAACCGCTATCTGGCGTCACAGTCCGTCGACCAGAGGGACGCAGCCCAAGCTGCCGCCCGGACCAGCACGATCGCGCTGAGCCGCTATCATGACGGCGCTTCCGACTATCTGGAGGTCGTCACCGCCCAAACCGACGCGCTGGAGGCGCAACGCGCATTGCTGGTGGTGGAGACGCAAAGGATGCGTGCGAGTGTGTCGCTGGTGAAAGCGCTGGGCGGATAGCGAGGCGGCCTCACCCTCCCGCCGCAGCCCGAGCGGCAAGGGCCAGCCGGTCAGCCCATAGGCGCTGTCCGTCAGACGTGCCGATCAAATCCTGCCGCACTTCGATCTCCGCATAGGCAAGGCCCTGCGCAAAGGCATGGGCTGGCACCGTATAATCGGTGTCGTCCATCACATAGGGTTCATTGTCGCCCACGACCCAATCGCCTAGATCCTGAAGCACGCGTATCATCCGAACGGCAAAATCCGTTACGCCGCGCCAGTACAGGACACCGACATGCCAGGGGCGTTCATGGCCCGCCATGACCGGCGTAAAACTGTGGAGCGCCAGCAGGATCGTCCCCTGCCCTCCCGCCGCCCGCGCCGCGACTACCCCGGCGATCGCGGCATGATAGGGTGCATGGATAGCCGCTATCCGGGCCGCGCGAGAGTCATCGTCCAGCGCTTCATTGCCCGGCACGCGGCTCCCGTCCGACAGGGCAGGCATGGCCTCCGCACTCGCAGGATCGCGGTTGCAGTCGATGACAAGCCGCGAATAAGCCTGGTGCAGGAACGCCGCGTTCAGCCTTTCCGCCAACGCCTCGCCTAGCCCCCGCACACCGATGTCCAGGGCGATGTGCCGCGCCCGATCACCAGCGCTTAGTCCCAGATCGCCAAGCCGTGAAGGGATGGCATCGCCCGCATGATCGCCGATCAACAGGAACGGGGATGTGCCCGCCGCGTTATGCAGGGTGAAAGGCGCCGGATCGTCCGGACCCAGCAGCATGTCGGTCATGCGCCCGGCCATCAGGATCTGCCCCCATGCCGTTGCTGACGATCCATCACGTCACCACCTATCGCTACAGGCAACCCGTGTTCCTTGGTGAGCATCGCATCATGATGCGGCCTCGGGAAGCCTTTGACCAGCATTTGCTGTCCGCCCGGCTGGAGATCGCGCCGGAGCCGTGCGAGTTGCGCTGGCTGCATGACGTGTTCGGTAATTCGGTCGCCGTTGCGGTGTTCGACCGTCGCACGGATAGCCTGATCGTGACGAGCGAGGCGACACTGGAACATGCCCCACTCGGCCAGGGGCAGGTCGATGTGGAGCCTTATGCCCGCCTCTTCCCCTTCACCTATTCATCGGAGGATATGCCCGACCTGCTCCGGTCGATCGAACGGCAATATCACGACCCCGGCCGCGTGCTGGACAATTGGGCGCGCACCTTCGTCAAGAACGACGGGACGACAGGGACGATTCCCATGCTGACCCAAATGGCCACCAGCGTGCGGCGCGACTTTACCTATGTGCCGCGCCATGAAAAGGGCACCCAGTCTCCCCTGGAAACGCTGACGAAGCGTCAGGGCACCTGCCGCGACTTCGCCGTCCTGATGATAGAGGCGGTCCGGGCGCTGGGCTTCGCCGCCCGCTTCGTGTCGGGCTATGTCTATAACCCTTCCCCGTCGGAGGGGGTGGTCGGCGGCGGCAATACCCACGCCTGGGTCCGCATCTTCCTGCCCGGATCGGGCTGGGTCGAGTTCGATCCGACCAATGGCATCATCGGCAATCGCGGCCTCATCCGGGTCGCGGTCGCGCGCGACGCTTATCAGGCGCTTCCACTGTCAGGCACATGGTTCGGCTTCCCCGCCAGCTTCCTTGGCATGGACATCACCGTCGACGTCCATCGCGCCGATTCCAGCCAATATCCTTCCTCCGTTCACGGAGCCATCAACAGTCGGCTTGCCGGCCCGTCAGGAAAGTGATCTCAATGCTGATCCGTTGCGGATATGACATAAGATTTGAAATCGACCAGCCAACCGCGATGATGGCGCTTTTGAGCATCCACCCCTCCCGTCATCAGGATCTCAAGACGCCCCAGCGGTTGATGGCGGACCCGGATATTCCGCTCTACCAATTTGAGGATGGGTTCGGGAATGTCGCGACGCGCCTTACCATCCCGCAGGGTGGCGTCACCCTGTCCTGCGACTTCGTGATCGAGGATAGCGGCGAACCCGATCGCCCTACTCCCGGCGGCCCACAAATGCCCGTCGAGGAGTTACCCGACGAGGTCATCCCTTATCTGCTGGGCAGTCGTTACTGTGAAACCGACCGGCTGATGGACGTGGCCTGGTCGCGCTTTGGCCATCTCACCTGTGCCCGCGAGCGGGTGGATGCGATCGTCACCTTCGTCCACACCCATATCGCGTTCGGCTATCATCACGCCCGTAGCGACAAGACGGCATGGAACGCCTATCAGGAGCGGCAGGGCGTGTGCCGCGATTTCGCC
The DNA here is from genome assembly GCF_037154075.1 of Sphingobium aromaticiconvertens. NCBI lineage: Bacteria > Pseudomonadati > Pseudomonadota > Alphaproteobacteria > Sphingomonadales > Sphingobiaceae > Sphingobium > Sphingobium aromaticiconvertens. The sequence goes on along the minus strand of NZ_JBANRJ010000001.1, from coordinate 900,830 downwards.
CATCTTGCCATCACGCTGTGCCGCTGCATGAACATTCCAGCGCGCTATTGCACCGGTTATCTGGGCGACATCGGCATCCCGCCGGTGGACGCACCGATGGATTTCAGCGCCTGGTTCGATGTCTATATCGCCGGCGACTGGTACACCCATGATGCGCGCCACAACCGGCCGCGCATCGGCCGCATCCTGATGGCGCGCGGACGCGACGCTACCGATGTCGCCTTGACCACAGCCTTTGGTCCGGCAAATCTGGTGCGGTTCGACGTCCATACCGACGAGGTGCAAAGCATTGACTGACACGGCCCCCAATCCTCTGCTGCAACCCTGGGACGGTCCGTTGGGCGCGCCCCCGTTCGCAGCCGTGCGGGCAGAGGATTTCCTCCCCGCCTTTCACACTGCAATGGCTTTGCATCGCAGTGAAATCACCGCGATTGCAACGCGAAGGGAGGTTGCAACCTTCGACAATGTGATCGCTGCGCTGGAGCGTTCGGGCGAGCCATTGGCCCGCGTGCGCCGCTTGTTCTGGACACTCTCCTCTGCTCAGTCGACCCCGGCCATTCGCGCGATAGAGGCAGAAGTTTCTGCCCTGATGAGCGCCCATTCGACCGCCATCAGCCATGATAGCGCGCTGGCCGCCCGCGTTGCCGCCGTCCATGAGACACGGCATGAGGCCAAGCTTTCGCCCGAACAAATCCGCCTGGTCGAATCCAGTCACACCGCCTTCCTCCGCGGCGGATCGGCGCTCACCCCCGATGCGAAGGCCCGCTTCGCGCAGATCGACGCGCGGCTCTCAGCGCTATCGGTCGCGTTCGGCCATAATGTGCTTGCCGCCACCGCCGATTGGGCGATGGACCTGGGACCGGATGACCTGACCGGCCTGCCCCCCTCGCTATGTAACGCCGCCGCCGCTCGCGCGCAGGCGAAGGACGCTCCGGGCCGCTATCATATCACGCTCGACCGCACGGATTATGAAAGCTTCCTGGCCTTTTCGGACCGGCGCGACCTGCGCGAAACGCTATGGCGCGCCTTCACTGCTCGCTGCGACGGCGGCGCGCACGACAATTGGCCGATCATCGCCGAAACGCTGGCGCTGCGACAGGAGCGCGCTGCCTTACTCGGCTATGCCGACCATGCCCATTATGCGCTGGAAGACAGCATGGCGCGCACCCCGGACGCAGCGCAGGCGCTGCTCGAAGAGCTATGGGAGCCGGGCAAGCGCCGCGCGGCGGAGGAAGCCGCCGAGTTGCAGGCGCTGATCGACGCGGAAGGTGGCGGCTTCGTCCTCGCCGCCTGGGACTGGCGCTTCTATGCTGAAAAGGTGCGCCGGACTCGTTTCGCCCTCGACGGCATGGCAGTCGCGCAACATTTGCGGCTGGACGCCGTGCGGCAGGCCGCCTTCGACACAGCGGCCCGGCTCTACGACCTGCGCTTCACCCGCCGCGAAGACATTGCAGGCTATCATCCCGACGTTTCGGCATGGGAGGTGAGCGACGGCAGCGGCATCCCTATCGGCCTGCTCTTCACCGACTATCTTTCCCGCCCCGAAAAACATGGCGGCGCCTGGATGGGCAGCCTGCGCGTGCAGGAGCAGATGGACGGCGACGTCCGCCCGATCGTCTATCTGGTCGCTAATTTCGCGCCCGCTCCGCCCCCTGACAGAGCCGCCACCCGCCTGTCAATCGACGAAGCGCGCACCCTGTTCCACGAATTTGGCCATGCGCTGCACGGTCTCCTCTCCCGCGTCACCTATCCCAGCCAGTCGGGTACGTCGGTGGCCCGCGACTTTGTGGAATTTCCCAGCAAGTTCATGGAAAACTGGATCGTCAGCGCGCCCGTGCTCTCCGGCTTCGGCGTGCCCGACGATCTGATCGCGGCCATCCGCAACGCCGAAGCCTATGGCCAGGGTTTCGCCACGGTGGAACTGATCAGTTGCGCCCTGGTCGATCTCGCCATGCATCGCGCGCCCGAGGCCGCCACCAATCCGCGCGCCTTTGTCGAGGGGGAACTGGCCCGGCTCGGCATGCCGCCCGAAATCGGCCTGCGCCACCAGATCCCCTATTTCACCCATATCTTCGACGGCGGCTATGCCAGCGCTTATTATAGCTATGTCTGGTCGGAGGCGCTGGACGCCGATGCATTCGAGGCCTTTGTGGCGAGCGGCGACATTTTCGATCCCGCCCTCGCCGCCCGCTTCCGGTCGGAAATACTCAGCACCGGCGACAGTCGCGATCCGATGGAGTCCTTCACCGCCTTTCGCGGCAACGCCCCCGATGCCAGCGCCCTGATGCGGGCGCGCCATCTGGTCGATGCATGAGGATCAGGCGATGCTGGTCTTGAAGTCGCGCGGGCTGCGTCCGGTCAGTTCCTTGAACGCCCGCGAAAAGGCGCTCTGGCTTTCAAAACCGACCTCGGCCGCGACATTGCCGATCGGCATTCGGCCTTCGCTGAGCAGGGCGGCAGCTTTGAGCAGCCGCGCCCGGCGCCGATAATCCTCCCAACTGACGATATGGGTATGCATGCCCAGATCGGCTTCCAGAATTCGGGCGTCACCCAGGCCGGATCGCTGATGTCGCTGGGCGATCCCGCCCTCGCCCTTGCGATCATCCAGATCTACAATGACGCCTCCGCCGAATATCAGCAGGTGTCGGGCAACCGCATCTTCAACATGGCCCATCTGCCCTTCTGGGATCAGGCCGAGTTGGAGAAGGAAGCCCGCCGTTGCCATGACATGGGCCTCAAGGGCTTTGTCCTGCCCGACACGCCCGAGCGCGTCGGCGTGCCCAGCTTCCTGAGCGATTACTGGACCCCGTTCCTGGAAATGTGTGAAGCGACTGGCATGCCGCTCAACTTCCACCTCAATGCGGCGATCGACCCCAACACGCTGACCTGGGATGGCTTTGGCTTTGAACAGACGCTGTCAGTGGTGGCGACGATGTTCTCGATCGGCAATGCCGCGACGCTGGGCAACTGGATGGTGTCGGGCCGGCTCGACCAGCATCCCAGGCTCAAGATCGGCCTCATTGAAAGCGGCATGGGCTGGGTGCCCTTCGCGGTCGAGGCGCTGGAGCATCAGTTCAACGAAATGCTGCCCAGCAAGGCGCATCTGCTCCACAAGCGGCCATGGGAATATTTCCGCGACCATTTCTGGGTGACCTACTGGTTCGAGAAGGTCGGTCCCAAGCAGTTGCTGGAGACGATCGGCGTCGACAATGTGATGTTCGAAACCGACTTCCCGCATCCCACCTCGCTCTATCCCGGCGTCCAGGCGCATGTCATCGACACGCTGGGCGGCTATGACTTCGCCACCAAGAAGAAGGTCCTCCAGGATAACGCCTGCAAGCTCTACAACCTGCCCCTCTGAGCCGAACGGCAACGCACATGAAAGAAGGCCCGGCGAGAAATTGTCGGGCCTTCTTTTACGTCACTAGGCGCTGGAACCGTCGACCCCTTCCATGAGACGGATATGATGCCGCAGGACTTTCTTCAGCGCCTGAGATAAGGGCGACGGGGACCGGCGAGCCAATGTGTACATCACCACCTTCACATGCTGGGGGTGCTGATGGGGAAGCTCGACCAGGATTCCCTCATTCATCTCTTCCGCAACGGCATAGGTGGAGGTGAACCATATCGCATCGGTCGCTGCCGCTGTTGCAACCAATGCCCCAAAATCCTCAACCACATTGGGCGAACCGTAAATATGATCCTGTATTGCTGCGGAGAGTGGCAATCCCGCCCAACTGGACCGCAGGACAGGAAAGCGCCCCTCCATTCCATCCTCCAAGAGCAAGGGATGCCTCGCGCGAACGATCAGGCTTAGTGGAAAATGTCCCAGCAGTTCGACACGCGCCTGCGTCACATCGTGGATCACGCCATCCTGGCTCACGAAGAACTCGATCTCCCCCGCGAGGAGCAGCCCCCACAGCGCCTCCACGTCGCGCACGACCACCTCATTCGCAACCTCCGGCGCGACGTTCAGCCGATCCGTCAATAGCCGGGAAAGCAGCGCCCGCGCAGGCATGGGCGCCATGCCGAAGCGGATGCGGCCAACCTCTCCCTGCGCGCTGAGTTGCGACTGGCGCTCCAGATCGTCTGCGTCAGCAATCAGGAAGCTCGCCCGGTCCGCGATCATCTGGCCCTGGGGTGTCAGGTTCACGCCGCTGCGGTCGCGATCGAAGAGGCGAACGCCAAGCTGGCGCTCCAGAGCCTGGATGGATCGGGTCAACGTGGGTTGGGTTATGCCCAACTCCTCGGCGGCCCGCGCATAGTTGAGGCGCCGCGCGAGGGCCAGCATATGACGGAGGGTGCGTAATTCCAGCATGATACGTCCAGCGTATTAATTTCGCCTTTGATATGCATTGGACGCAACGGAGGTCCTCTGCAAGCATCTCCTGACACAGCCTGCCGCCGATGCAGGCGATTTAGGAGACGAATGATGGCGCGTATCAAAGTTCTCGACCCCACCGCCAACCGGTCAGACGACAATGCCAGCCCCGGCCCCGACGCGGGCGTTCTGGCGGGCAAGCGCATCGGTTTTCGTCTGGACCAGATCTGGCGCTGTTGGGACCTGATCAGCGAGAATTGGGCGGAGAAGTTTCGCGATGCCGGCGCCGAAGTCTCCTTCTGGCGCTCCACCAACCGCTCGGGCGAAGAGGGCGAGGAGCAGGCCCGCTCACTGGATGCATGGCTCAAGACCATCGACGTCGCCGTTGTTGGCCTGGCCAATTGCGGGTCATGCACGGGCTGGACCATCCGCGACGCCATCGCGGCGGCCAATGCGGGCGTAGCCACGACCGCCATCGCGACCAAGAATTTCGAGGAGTTCGCGCATGAACTGGCCGCACGCGGTGGTCGTTCGGGCCTGCGCGTCCATGTCCTCCCCTACCCCCTCAACGAACTGTCGCGCGAAGAGGTCGAGCCGGTGGCCGAAGCCTATTTCGCAGGCGCTCTCGAAGTCATGGGCGCCAGCCTGAGCGCGCAGGAGAAAGCGGCATGAGCATCCATTTGATCAAGCCGTCCAACCGCAAATCGACCACTCCCAAGACCCTCGTCAGCCGCGATTGCGGCCCGGCGGGGTGCGAGGTCGACTGGCTGACCAGCCGCCGTCTCGACACAGAGGACAGCATTGAGGCCTTTACCGACTTTTCTCTGGAGCAGGGTTGGGGCGATGGTCTGCCGTTGATCCCGCCAACCGATGCACGCGTCCGCCTGTTCCTGTCGGAAAATGACCGTTATCCCGATGAACTGATCGCACGCATGCCCGACAGTTCCGAATGCACAGTGGAAAAGATCGTCATCAACGCGGTGATGGCAGGCGCCCCGGCGGACTCTCTGGAACTGATCATCGCGGCGATTGAGGCGATTACGGAACCAGACTTCGAACTTTATGGTGTCAATGCCACCACCGCGCCTGTCTATCCCGGCTTCATCGTTAACGGACCGATCCGGGACGCGCTGAAAATCCCCTACAGCTACGGCTGCGCGGGCGGCGTGGCGACCAAGGCCAATGCTATCGGCCGCGCTATCCGCCTGATCATGCGGAATGTCGCCGGACAGGTCGCGGGCGTCACCACGCAGACGACCTTCGGCTCGCCAGGTCGGCTTGGCGGCCTCATCATGGGCGAGTGGGAAGAAAAATCCCCCTGGGCGCCGCTGGCCGAACGCCATGCAGGCATCAAGGGCAATGCCGTTACCGCGTTCAGCACGATAGGCACGATGAACATCCTCGACACCACCTCTTCGGGCGCGCTGGCGTTCCTGGAGATGATTGGCAAATCCGTCTCCTATGCGGGCGCCAACTGCTTTTCGCCGGCGATGGAATTTAGCGAGATGACGATCGGTATCAATCCGATCTGCGCCGAGATCATCGCCAGAGAATTACCGACGATCGAGGATGTGCAGGAGGTTCTCTGGAAATATGCCGCCGTCCCGGCAGACTGGTTCCAGAGGTTGCATCTCAACCAGCTGGAAGCGCAGGGCCGCATCCGCGAGGATGGCAAAATCTATGCGACACCGGAGCCGAAGGACGTCATCCTGTTCGTCTGTGGCGGTCTTGGCGGCTTGCATGCGTTGGGCCTGCACAGTTTCGGCAGCTCCCTTGCCCAGACCAAGGAAATCGCCACCGCGGCGCCTGCCCATGAAGTCCAGGCAGCGGAATGACCTGATCGCAGGGAAGGTGGACGTCAAACGTCACGGCCTTCCCTGCACTTACCGTACCGGCGCTTTTCGGCATTCCAAAACTCAAATATCATGACCGCCGATCAGCGCGGCATGAACATCGTTTCACCGCGTCATGAGCGGGCGGACACTCTAACCTCTCTTATTCACGACGCTCGGTTTCGGGCCCGCTCTGGGCATTTGCTGCGGCTGGCTGTATTGCGCGGACGACCGGCATCGCTGGCGTTTGTTTCACCGCATTCGGATTGATGGGCTTTTCGGGTTGAAGGGCTGGGCTCGGAGTTCTGCGGCGCTGCCGCATGGGCTACGTCGGCGCAGGCTTCAGCCGGAGAACGAGGGCGCGGAACAGGTCGGCATCCGGACAGGCGGAAGCGAAGGCAATGCGGATGCGGCTAGCACTTTCTACGACGCGCGCAGCGACCTTGAGCAGCCGCAGGCGCAAGGTGGTAAACTCCGCGCTTGCCAGAGCAGCGGTCCTGGGCATCGCCTGCTGGATGCGCCATAGCAGCCAGTATGCGGCAGTGTGCAGTATCAGGCGCATCTGATTGGCATTGGCCGAGCGGCACGAGGTTCGGTCGCTGGCGAGCTGGGACTTGTGGCGCTTGATCAGGTTCTCGGCCTGACCACGCGCGCAGTAGAGCGTGTCGTAGATGTGCTCGGCCGATCCTGTTGCCAACGAGGTGACGACATAGCGGATGTCCATGCCCAGCGTGCTGGCCTCGATCCGTGCAACGACGCGACGCTGGCACTTCCAGGTCTTTGCCCCATAGCGGGTCTCGGCATAGTTGCGCAGGACGGGACACTGACGCTGGGCGCGCTTGACCGCGCAGGCATCGGCGACCGCAACAATGGCGGGATCGGCGCGCAGCGCTGAATTGGTGGGCAGGCCGAACACGTAATCGACGCGGGCCGCATCGCAGTAGGCCATGACCTCGGGTCGACCATAGTGCCCGTCGCCGCGGATAGTGATGTGGGTATCGGGCCAATTACGGCGCAGGTGACGCACCAGGCGTCGGATGTGCCCCGCCGCCTCCTTTCCAGAAGGCGTCTTGCCTGTGCGCAGCAGCATGGCCACCGGCCTGCCGGTCGCGGTGTCGTAGATATGGATCGGTAGGAAGCAGCGCTCCCCATGATGCCCGTTCCAGAACGAGAGCTGTTGATAGCCATGCACGACGTCGCACGTGTCGTCGATATCCAGCGTGACCGCTGTCGGAGGGGCGGGATAGCTGGCGCAGTAGATGTCGATCATCGCGGCCATCATGCTGGCCAGTTCGCGCGTAGTCGGTGCATTTTCCCACCGGCTCATCGTCGGTTGGCTGGCCAGCCCCGCGCCCGATTCCGGCAGCTTGCCGAGCGCCAGGCGGAAGCCTGGATCGTCGCGCAGAGCATCGAGATCATCGGCATCCTCATAGCCGCACGCAATCGCGAACACACGGGCACGCAGAATGTCATCCAGGCGATGGATCACCCGCGCTGGATCGCGCGGATCGGCAATACAAGCCGCCAGGCGCTGGCAAATCCCCATCGCGCGCTCGGCCTGTGCAAGCAGTAGAACACCGCCATCCGAGGTAAGCCGGCCACCGTCGAACGCAGCTGTGATTTTCTTGCGGCCGACTGCTGGGAATCCAAATGAGCTTGCGATATCATCGTTCATGGCGGGTGTGGCCCGTGGCATTTTCTGCCCTGCGGCAGGTTCGGCTTAGACACCCAGTTCCTAATTCAGATCAGAGGCTTACGCCACTCCCGCCAACCCTTCAGGACACTTTTGGTGAATAAGGCGGGCTAATGGCCGACGCCCTATTCAACAAATCCAATAAGCGGCTGAATATTGAGCATGGCAAAAATGCCAAAATTCTCTTTAAATTCAGTAATTTAAAAGAAATTGGCGGAGAGGCAGGGATTCGAACCCTGGGTACCGTCACCGGCACGCCGCATTTCGAGTGCGGTGCATTCGACCACTCTGCCACCTCTCCGCAGAAGGTCGGAAAAGCGTGCGAAAGCCATGCTTTGCTCGCCGACCGACCAGGTCGAGGGCGGCCATTAGCGGATGATGACGTCCTTGCCAAGAAGGCTTTGCCTATTTTTCTTGTCTGCGCCACCAGCAGTCCTACATAGTATATATGACTAACGCGATTCAGCCCTTCGGCACCGGCATAACTGCTCCTCCTGTAGCCCATGCACGTTTCAACATCGGCGATGTCCTTATGCATCGCATGTTCGGCTTTCGCGGCGTGGTATTCGACATCGATCCCGTCTTCGCCAACAGCGACGAATGGTATGAGGCCATTCCGCAGGATATGCGCCCGGACAAGGGCCAACCCTTTTATCACCTGCTCGCTGAAAATGGCGAATCGAGTTATGTCGCCTATGTCAGCCAGCAGAATCTGGTGGCTGACGACAGCGACGAGCCGGTCGATCATCCGGCGATTGCGGGCATGTTCGGCGCCTATGAGCATGGCAAATATCGGCTGCGCCCCCGCCACCGCCACTAGCCCTGCCGGGACTAGGCCTCTGGGCGAAGGGCTTCGCGCCCGTGGCCTGATTGCGCCCCTGGTCGCGTTCCTGCTGGTGGCGGCCGCTCCGCCGGTGGCAGGCCCGAAGCCCGACCCCAGCTTTCCCTTTTCCAACGAGATCGAGGCGTTCGCCCGCGCCAACAGCGCCGGACCGCGACTGTCGGATGCCACGCTTTTCATCGGCAGTTCCAGCATCCGCCTGTGGGATGTCAGCGCCAGCTTTCCCGACATCGGCATCGTCAATCGCGGCTTTGGCGGGGCTACGACCCCTGATGTGCTACACTATTACAAGCGGCTCCTGCCGCCCACTCCACCCACGAGCGTCATCGTCTATGTGGGTGAAAATGACCTGGCCACGGGCGCTTTGCCGGACAAGATCGCCAAGGACATATTGATCCTGCTCAGTCGCCTGCGCGCCGATTACCCGCGCGCGCGCATCGCCTTTCTCTCGCTCAAACCCAGCCCGATCCGTTGGACGCTCTGGCCGCGCATGATGGAGGTGAATGCCATCGTCGCCGCGCGGGCAGGCAAGGATTTCGACTATATGGATGTCGGCAAGGTATTGCTGGCGCCCGACGGCCTGCCCGACGCCCAGTTGTTCCGGCCCGATGGGTTGCACATGAACCCGCGCGGTTATGCGCTTTGGACGCGGCTGGTCGATGCCTGGCTCGACACCCTGCCCACGCCACGGACCGTCGCCATCTCTCCTGCAAAAACGCCTGTGATCCCTTCCACCCTTGCCCCATAGTGGCACCAGATCACTTTCCGATTGATCCACGACCAAGTAATATTATTACGAGTCCTTTCGGCAAGAGCGACAGAACCCCAGGGGGAGCATCCAGATGACCACAGCGACAGGCCCGACCACGGCCGCAGGGGGACAAGCGGAGCTGACGCTGCGCGGCGTCATATTGGGTGCGCTCATCACCCTGCTGTTCACGGCGGCCAACGTCTATCTGGGACTGAAGATCGGCCTGACCTTCGCCACGTCGATCCCCGCCGCAGTCATCTCCATGGCCGTGCTGCGCCTGTTCGCGACCGGCACGATCCTGGAAAACAACATCGTCCAGACCATCGCTTCGGCGGCTGGCACGCTCTCGGCCATCATCTTCGTACTGCCAGGACTGGTGATCGTCGGCTGGTGGCAGGGGTTTCCCTATTGGACGAGCGTGATGACCTGCGCGCTGGGGGGCATATTGGGCGTCATGTATTCGGTGCCGCTGCGCCGCGCGCTCGTGACTGGCTCCGACCTTCCCTATCCCGAAGGGGTCGCCGCCGCCGAAGTGCTGAAAGTCGGCGCGGGATCGCGCGAGGGGCTTGAGGAAAACAAGCGCGGACTCTCCGCCATCATCGCCAGCACCCTTGCTGCCGCCGCCTTCACCATCCTCGCCAAGATGCGCATCCTTGCCGAGGAAGCCGCGACTTTCTTCAAATTCGGCGCAGGCGCAACCAGCGTCTCCGCCAGTTTCTCGATGGCCTTGATCGGCGTCGGCCATCTGGTCGGTCTGTCGGTCGGCATAGCCATGTTCGTCGGGCTGCTCATCAGTTGGGTCGGCATCGTCCCCTATCTCACCTCTCCGCTGCCCACGGGCGTCGATCTGTCAGAGGTCGTGGGCACCACCTTCCGCATGAAGGCGCGCTTCATCGGTGCGGGCACGATTGGCGTCGCCGCGATCTGGACCCTGCTCAAGATACTCGGCCCGATCATCGGTGGCATCCGCTCGGCGATGGCGGCGGCCAGCGTGCGCAAATCGGGTGACGGTGGCCTCCTCGAACTGACCGAGCGCGACCTCCCGATTGGCATCGTCTTTGGCACCATCATCGTCTCGTTGCTCCCTATCGGCGCGCTGCTGTGGAGCTTCGCGCAGGGCGGGCCGATCGCCGACCATGCAACCATCGTCATCGGCGGCACCCTCCTCTATATCCTGATCGCGGGCATCATCATCGCCTCGGTCTGCGGCTATATGGCGGGCCTGATCGGCGCGTCGAACAGCCCGATCTCGGGCGTCGGCATCCTCGCAGTACTGGGCGCCTCGCTGCTGCTGGCCGCCATCTATGGCCAGAACAGCGCACCGGGGCAGAGCGAGGCGCTGGTCGCCTATGCGCTGTTCACCACCGCGATCGTCTTTGGCGTCGCCACCATCTCCAACGACAATCTTCAGGACCTCAAGACCGGCCAGCTAGTCGGCGCGACCCCGTGGAAACAGCAGCTCGCGCTGATCCTGGGCGTCATTTTCGGGTCGTTGGTCATCCCGCCGGTGCTGGACCTGCTCAACAGCGCCTTCGGCTTCGCGGGCGCGCCCGGTGCTGGTCCCAACGCCCTGCCCGCCCCGCAGGCCGCGCTCATCTCCGCGCTGGCGAAGGGCGTGCTGGGCGGCGATCTGGACTGGAGCCTGATCGGCATCGGTGCAGGGATCGGCGCCGTTGTCGTCGTCATTGACGAACTGCTGGGCAAAGCGGGCAAGCTGCGCCTTCCCCCGCTGGCCGTGGGCATGGGCATCTATCTGCCGATGGCGTTGACGCTGCTGATCCCGGTCGGCGCGGTCATCGGCCATTTCTACAATCGCTGGTCGCTGCGCCAGGCCAACCCGGAGTTCGCAGAGCGCATGGGCGTCCTGATGGCGACCGGCTTCATCGTCGGTGAAAGCCTGTTCGGTGTCGCCTTTGCCGGGATCGTCGCGGCCACCGACAGCGATGCGCCGATGGCGATCATGGCGGAAAATCCGTGGGGCGTCCCGCTGTCCGTGATCGTTTTCGCAGGCGTCATCGCCCTGCTTTACGCCCGCCTTCGCAACGCCGTGACAGCACCGCTCGCCTGACATGAGAAAGGGGACCGCGCCCCGGCGCAGCCCCCTTTCCTTTCATTTGTTCCAGATCAGAAGGCGTAGCGCGCCATGATCTGGAAGACCGGGCCGGCCTTCTCGCTTTCCAGTTCATATTCGTCGAAGTTGCGATCCATCTGGTCTTCCAGATTGTCGAACTTGTTGAACGTTTCGCGCTTCTTGCCGTTCAGCAGGTTGGAGCCGACCGCGCGGATGGTGAAGGTCTTGCCGAACCGCTTTTCCACAAAGACTTCCAGGTCCGCGCCGTAGCGGGTCGTCACTTCCTCGGCGATCACCCGGCCAAAGGCTGAACCCTGCTTGCGATAGGTCGCGCCAAACGCCGCGCCCGCCTGTGGGAAGTTCTGGATAAAGCCGAAATTATAGACATATTTCGACTGGTCGTTGAACCGGCGCTTGCCCAGCACGTCCTTCACTTCGCTGTCCAGCCAGGAAACGTTTCCGAAAATGCCCGTGTCCGGCAGGCCGATAAAACCAAGGTCGCTCGACAGGTCGAATTCGACGCCATAGACCTTGCCGTCACCAACATTCTGCGGCTGATACACAAAAGCGCCCTCGCCTTCCGATCCTTCCAGCGGTTCTCCCGTTATGGGGTCCAGCAGGGTCGTCAGTTCGATCAGATCCTTGACCTTGCGGTAGAAGAAATTGACGCCGACGATGCCGCCGGTGCCCATGCGATGCTCATAGCCAAGGTCGAAGCCCCATGCTTTCTCCGGGTCGAGCTTAGGATTGCCAAGCAAATCACTGTCACCCACGGCCTCCTCGAAGATGGCAGGCGTAATATAGTTGAACTCTGGCCGGCGCAGCGTGCGCGCGACCGAACCGATGATCCGGTCGCTCGGGGTCAGCGACAGCTTGAACGAAGCCGACGGCAGGAAGGCGTCATAGTCGTTCTTCTGATTTTGCAGTTCCGGGTCGACCGTATAGTCGTTGATCCGCACCTTCGTATGCTCGTAGCGCAGGCCCGCTTCCCACTTCAGCATACCGCTGTCACCCTCGACCAGGGCAAAGGCGTCGCGGCGCTTTTCCTTGATGCGGTTGTCGCCGCCGTCGCTCGGTTCCGTTTCCTCGAATTCGCCCGCCAATTCAGTGGGATTGCGCTTGAACTGATCCCAGGTGACGCTGCCTGTGCCTTCCTGCTCGGCCTCAAAGATACCCGTGCGGCGGGTCTTGTCCTGATAATAGCCACCGAAGACGAACTTCATCGTGTCGTTGAGCGGGATTTCATGCTCCAGCTTGACCGAAAATTCCTGGTCCTTGATGTCATTCGTCGTCAGCGCGCCCTGGAACTCCGGCAAATCCCCGGCATCGACATCGAAACCAATCTCATATTCGGTCTCGCGGCGATCCTCGATGAACTTGGCATAGCCGACGCGCACCGACGTCTTGCCCGCCGACCACTCCTGGGTCAGCTTGCCGTCGATCGTGTAATTTTCCTGGTCGATCTTCGCGACATTGGCATTGTCGCTCAGCAGGTTGCCGACCGGGACGGGACCGGTGGTGGCGGTCGCATCATCATATTCGAAGCTGCGCTCGGTCTCAGTCCGGTCGGTCTTGACGTAAAAGCCGCTCAGCTTGAAATTGGTGCTGCCCGCATCGATTTCATAGGTGCCGTTGAAGCTATAGTCCTTGCCGTCGCGGGTGTCGGTCTGGTCTTCACGATTATCGAAATCGTCGGTCGCATAATCCGGATTATTCTCCGGCGAATCGCCGTAGCGCAGGCTTTCCTTCTTCTTTGGATTGTGCCGCCCTTGCAGGTTCGCGCCCAGCAGCAGGCGGCCGGGGCCGACTTTGCCGCCCCAGACCAGACCCAGGCTCGGCTCAAGTTCCTTATCATTATAGCGCAGGCCACCGGCGCGGATATAGCCCCCGTCCAGTTCATAACCGTCGCGCAGATTTATGTTGAGCGATCCCGCCACCGCGTCACCGGTGCGGCGGGCGGAGGATGAGCGCACGATTTCTACGCTGGAAATCAACTCGGCCGGGATACGGTCGAGAAAGAAGCTGCGGTCGGCGCTGGCGCCCGGCACGCGCTCGCCATTGATCAGGATCTGTGTATAGCCCGGCGGCAGGCCACGCAGGCGGGGTGCGTCGCTTTCGATCACGTCTGACAGGAAGGTCACGGACGGCACGCGCTTCAGCGCATCACCGGCGGTCAGCGGTTCGAAGCGCTGGAAATAGTCGGTGCCATATTTCAGCACGGGTTCCGGCGTGTCGGTACGATCGCGAAAGCCGATGCCACCATTGACGACGATGTCCTTCGACGTAACGATCGGTCCATCCGTGCGCCCTGCCTCATCAGCAGGCACAACGTCTTCCGCGTGCGCCACGCCAGCAATCAAAGCAAGCGATGCACAGCCAAACATGAGCCACTTATTCGCGACCATAGATTCCCCCTCATGGATATTAGAGATAGATTGACGTCCGGACGCTTTTCTTTATCCAGCCCGTCGACAACGGCCCGCTAGGAGTTCTGCGTGACTATATCGCGACGTAAATATTACAGTTCGATGATCTGTTGTTTCACTTTTATTACATTAGGAGGCTGCGCAACTTCACGGGAAGTACCGATAACGCAGCGCATCGCCAACGCCACTCCCGCCATGAATGTCACGGCGCGCGGCGAGACGACGCCGGTCGGCACCGCCAATGCGGACGCCGCCGACGATCCGGCGATCTGGCGCAACGCGGCCAGTCCCGCCGCCAGCCTGATCGTAGGCACCGACAAGAAGGCCGGACTGTATGTCTATGGCCTTGACGGCAAAGTCCGCGATTTCCTCGACGCGGGCCGAGTCAACAATGTCGACCTGAAGGACGGCGTGACGATCAACGGCCAGACGGGCATTCTCGTCGTCGCCAGCGACCGCAACGATATCGTCAATGCCAAACTCGCGCTTTTCCGCCTTGATCCCGTCACCGCAAAACTCACGGCGTTGGGCAAGGTCGATGGCGGCATGGGTGAGGCCTATGGCGTGTGCATGGGGGGCGACGCCGCTGGCCTCTATGCCTTCATCGTCCTGAAGGACGGGACCATCAATCAGGTTGCGCTCGACACGTCAGGCGCAACGCCCACGGGCCGCACCGTGCGGACCATGAAGCTGGGCACCCAGTCAGAGGGCTGCGCGGTCGATGACCGCACTGGCACCCTCTATGTGGCGGAGGAAGATATCGGCCTCTGGCGCTTCGATGCTCGCGCGACCGGCTCCACCACGCCAGTGAAGATCGCCGCCGCCGACGGCAAGAACATCGTCGCCGACGCGGAAGGGGTCGCCATCGCCCCGATCGGCGAGAAGGACGGCTATGTCCTCGTCTCCAGTCAGGGCGACAATGCCTATGTCGCCTATCGGATCAGCGATGACAGCTATGTCGGCCGCTTCCGGATTGTCGATGGAACCATCGGCGGGTCGGAGGAAACCGACGGCATCGAACTGATGCTCGGCGATTTTGGTCCAGCCTTCCCCGGCGGCCTGTTCATCGCCCAGGATGGCCACAACGCCGCTGCCGCTCAAAACTTCAAGCTCGTCGCCTGGGATGACATTGTTAAAGCGCTGAGTTTGCCCCAAAAATAGCGGTGAAGGGCGGTGGATCGCTCCACCGCCCTTCACACTTTACTTCTTGCCCGCGAACCACGCCGTCAGCGCGGGCTTCAGCCGGGCACGGGTTTCGATCCGCGTCTTGATCGTCGCGATGGCGCGATCGACCACCTTGCGCGATTCTGGCGTCAGATATTGGGTCGCATAGGCATCCAGCTTGGTCGCCATTGCCGGATCGGCCGAATTGCCGCCCAGCCGGGCCAATGCCTGACTACGCGCGGACACGTCGATCATCGCTTCATATTGCTGGCGATGGACCAGCACATAATCGACCGCCAGCATCGGATGCTCGGCACCCACCTGCCCGATAATTGCGGCGCTGGTGGTCTTGCCCGGCTCATCGGTCAACGCCAGGTCCAGCGCCTGTTGACCAAGCGTCTGATCCTTTGCCGCACCCAGCAGGCTGAACAACTGGCTCTTTTCCAGATCGCTCTTCGCCGCATTCGCCATCGCGCGCAGACTGTCCCATGTCGCCTTGTCGGCATTGGCCGCAATGATGCCCAGCCAGACATTTTTGAGCGGCCCGTCCAGCGCAGCCGGGTTGCCCGACAGCGCGGCAAAGCGGCGGTTCGCCTCCGCCACCACGGCCTTGTCACCCATGTCGCCCAGCGTCGAGATCAGGCTGCTCCGCAGCACCGGCACCTGCGCGCCCTCACCCGGCTTTGCGTCATAACCGATGGCGGTCAGCATCGGCGTCAGCTTGGCCGAGGCGTAGGCCACGACCTTCGCCTGCGCCGGATCGCCGGTCAGCATATCATAGGCACCATTGAGATAGGTCGGCACTTCCGACAGCACGGCAGGCGTCGCGGTCGCGGGCACCGCCGCGACCAGATCCAGCGCCAGCCCGACCGGCTGATAGCCCGCCAGCCCCAGTTGCCAGTTATCGGCCAGCAGGCCGGTCTGGTCGATGGACGACAGTTTCGTGAAATCCTTCGCCAGCGCCTGCACATTGGCCTGTGGATAGAGCGAACGATAATAGCCCGTCTGCCCCGCATTGACGACATAGGCGCCACAACCCGGCAACGTGACCTGCCCCTTGCCCTGAAGGATCAGCCGCTGCGGCGCACCGCCCAGCGTCTGCGCCATCACCGGCACGTTCCAGCTTTGGGGCGCCTTGTCCTTGCTGTCACGGCTATATTCGCTTTGGCTCAACGACAGGATGGTCGATCCGCCCTTGCAGGTCGCGCTCTCCACCTTGACCAGTGGGATGCCGGGTTTGCTGGTGAAGTCATGCGCGATCGCGACCAGCCCCTTGGCGCCCGCGCCCTCCACCGCTTTCCACAGGTCGTCGGTGACGGTGTTCCCGTAAGCATGCGCCTTCATATAGCTGCGGATGCCACTCTTCCACACATCCTCGCCAGCATAGCCCTCCAACATGGTGATGACGGCTTCGCCCTTCTGATAGGTGATCGCGTCGAACGCCTGATTCACCTGATCGACGGTGGTGATCTTCTGCACGACCGGATGCGTGGTCGAAAGCGAATCCAGCCCCATCGCCAGTTCGCGCCCGTCAACGCGGGTCAGCAGCGTTTCCCATGTCGGTTGCAGCTTGTCCGTGACCTTGGTCGCCATCCAGCTCGCAAACCCTTCGTTCAGCCACAGATCGTCCCACCAGGCCATGGTGACAAGGTCGCCAAACCATTGATGCGCCATTTCATGCGCCACGATCTCGTAGATGGTCCGGCGCGTGCTTTCGGAGGTGAAGCGCGGATCGACCAGCAACGCCCGCTCGAAGGTGAAGATCGCGCCCCAATTCTCCATCGCACTGAAAAACTGGCTCTGACCCGGCCCTGCGACATTATCGAGTTTGGGCAGCGGGAAGGGCGTGCCGAAATAATCATTGTACCAGGGCAGGATGGCAGCCGACGCATCGAGCGCCAGTTGCGCCTTGCCCGTATTGCCCTTGCCCGTGATGACGCCGACTTCTGTATTCCCGGCCATCTTGGTTGCGCGATCAAGTTCGCCCATGCCAAAGAACAGAAGATAGGACGACATTTTGGGCGTCGTGCCGAAAGTGACGAAGGTCTTGCCCGTCGCCGTTTTCGCAGTGCTCTTCACCGGCATATTGCCGACTGCCATCTGGCCGGCCGGGATGATGGCGGAGAGGTCGAAGGTCGCCTTGTAGCTCGGCTCGTCCCAACTCGGCACGAAGCGGCGAGCATCCGGCGCCTCGAACTGGGTAAAGAGCGCGCGCTTCGCCGCGCCTGCATTGTCGGTATAGTCAAGCGCGAACAGGCCATTGGCCTGCGTCGCGATGATGCCCGTATAGGCAATATCCAGAGTGTAGCTGCCCGGCGCCAGCGGCTTGCCGAAATCCAGCGTCGCCGTTTGTGCGTTCGCATCGACGCTTGCCTTGCCAGTCATGGCCTTCCCCTTCTCCGGCGTGATCGACACGCTTGAGAAAGTGAGGTCCGCCGCGTTCAGCACCAGTGCCGGCATTGCTTGTGTCACTGTCACCGCAATACTCACCTTGCCCGCGAACTTCAGGTTGGCGGCATCGGGCGTCACAATGATCGCATAATGGCTGGGCGCGGCTCCACGCGGCAACTGCGTCGTAATGGTCGCCGCAGGCGCGGCCTGAGCCGTAATCGGCGCCATGAGTGCCAGGGGGGCTGCCGCCAGCAGGAGGGGAAGCATTTTCACAAGAGACATGAGGCAAAAGACTCCGACAAGTCCTCGGCCGACCGGGACGGTACAGCCATGACCACACGGGATTGGCCTTTTCGTTTCACGGGTCAAGGGGGCTGGACATGCCACCATGTCGCCGGTCGAACAGCATCGGCTGTTGATCGGCAAGGCCGTTCATAATGCGCCCTGCCACGCCCTTACGGCATCAATCGGCCAGGCGAGCATCAGGACATTCAACGTCAGATTGTCCCGAATCACCCACAGCGCCAGCAACTCGAACGCCAAACCCAGCAGTACCGTGACCCAGACCGGCATCCGCGCGGCGAACAGAAAGCCCAGCGTCATCATGCCAAGGTCACTCATCGAATTGAGGATGCTGTCGCCGCTATAGCCCAGCGCAATTGTGGCTGTGCGATAGCGGTCGATGATGATCGGCGAATTTTCCAATATCTCCCACGCACCCTCGACAACGACGGCAATCGCCAGTCGCACGCTCATCGGGCGGCGGCGCAACAACCCCCAAAGCGCGGCGTAGAACAGGAAACCGTGGATGATGTGGCTAAGGCTGTACCAGTCCGACAGATGCTGGCTGTTGCCGCTGTCGAGCGCTCCATGCCACAGTTCGACAGTCCCACAGGTGCAAAGGGGCGGACGCCCCATCGCGAACAGGATTGCCACCACGACCAGCGCGATCAGCCCCGCCGCCATCCAGCCTCGCCTGTCCGTCATGCCAATGCCCCTCACAGCCTCTTGCAAAAGGCTGCATGTGACGTCACTAGCGGTCATGGCCCACAACATCCAGTCCGACCCGCATGGCTTCAAACGCCGGGGTGTTCTTTTCGTCCTGTCCTCGCCCTCTGGCGCAGGCAAGTCCACCATCGCGCGCAAGCTGCTGGCTGCCGAAACCGACCTTGCCATGTCGGTGTCCGCCACCACCCGGCCGATCCGACCCGGCGAGGTCGAGGGGAAGGACTATCACTTCGTCGATCTGGACGGCTTCCGGACGATGACCGCAAACCATGAGTTCCTGGAGTGGGCGCATGTGTTCGGCCACCGCTACGGCACGCCCCGCGCCCCGGTCGAAGCGATGCTGAAGGCAGGACAGGATGTCCTGTTCGACATAGACTGGCAGGGCGCGCAGCAGTTGCATCAGATTGCTGGCGGCGACGTGGTGCGGGTCTTCATCCTGCCCCCGTCCATGGTTGAACTGGAAAAGCGCCTGCGCGGCCGGAATACCGACAGCGAAGAGGTCATCAACGGTCGCATGGCGCGTGCAGCGGGCGAGATCGCGCACTGGGACGGCTATGATTATGTGCTGTGCAACGATGATGCCGACGCCTGCTTCGAACAAGTGCAGACGATCCTGCAAGCCGAACGGCTGAAACGCAGCCGCCAGACCGGCCTCATCGGCTTCATCCGCAAGCTCAACCGGACCTTGATGGACGATTAAATCGTGACGGATGGATAATAATCCTTCCACACGCGTTCCTTTCCCACCCTCTAAAGGGCGGGATGAGGAGAGAGCCATGATCAGAACATTGTTGGGCGGCCTGCTGGGCGGTTGCGCGCTTTATGTCACCGGCTTCATCTTCTGGGGCACGCCGTTGAGCGCCATCGCGTTCAACCGGGCCGACCCGCAAGCCAGCGCCAATCTTCAGGCGGCGATGGCGCAGGCGCTGAACAGCAGCGGCACCGGGGTCTATATCATTCCCGATCCCGCAACCGCCGCCGGGACCGTGCTATATGGCAAGGGACCGATCGGCCAGATCTTCTACAACAGCGCGGGCTTCCCGGTGATGGACGGGTCCAGCCTGATCAGCGGCTTCATTCTGGCGCTGGTGACAGGGTTGCTGATCGCACTGGCATTGCGTCTGGTATTGCCCAGCTTTGCGGCGCGGGCGCGCGCCACTTTCCTGTTCGCGATCGGCGCAGTGTTGTGGCTGCATGTCGGCCAGGCCGTGTTCAACCACGCACCCTGGGGCTACATCCTTTACCTTGCCTTTAGCGACCTCGTCGGCCTGATCGCCGCCGGTCTGGTGTCCGCGAAGTTCCTGCCCGAGGACAAGAGCGCCGCCGATCGGATCGAGGCTGACATCACGGCCAGCGAGCCGGATACGGTGCATTAGAGTTACGGCTGGGCGTTCGGATCGAGGTCCATAATCAGAGCGGGCTTACGAGCCGTCAGGTTCGGCGGCGGCCGATTGGCGATGCGTGGCCCCGGCTTGATCCGCAGCCGGGCTGCGTTGGCTGCGCCGCCCTGATGCGTGGGACAACGGGTATAGTCCATGGCCTTGTTCATGCACAGCCAGACCTCGTCCAACCATCCGCCACGCGTCGTCGTCACCCGCAGCATGTCCGCGCTTATGCCCCGATTGGCGGCGGCGAAGGCCTTGGCGAAATCACCGACGGTCAGGGACGTCCGCTTGCCCAGCGATGCCATATCGGGATAGCGGATCTGGCTGTAGAGTGTGCGCGACAGGTCGAAATATAGTTCCGGCCTGGTGGTCATGCAGGTGCCATGCTTGGCCCATTCATGCTGGATCAACTGGGCCGAGGGGGTGGCGCACAGCGTATCGCGGATCACTTTGCGCGGTAGCAGGTCGGTGGCCCGGCAATATTGCGGCCAGTCCTTCCCTACGCCATCAGGCCACAGCCCGTGCAAGGTAAAGCCGAAGCGCCCATTCCTGCCGCCACATTGAAAAGTCGCATTGCGCGGACTTCCGGAGCAATATTGCGGCGACCATGTGAGCGCCAGCGTATAGCTGCCGATGGGTAGCAGTCGCCGAGGCTGACCGGCATCCGGCAGGTCGGGCCTTGGCCGGACGATTTGCGTGGGAATGGTGCATTGCGCCACCTGCGCCAGCGCCACGCCCGGCATAATCATTGCGGCAATCAGCGACACTCCGACGAGCATCTTACGCACTGGGCACTCACGCACTGGCCCCTCACGCACTGGCCCCTCACGCACTGGCAAAGTCCAGGCCAATGTCAGCGGCAGGCGCAGATTGGGTGAGGCGTCCAACACTGACATAGGTCACTCCCGTTTCCGCGATGGCGTGAATGGTATCGAGCCGGACACCACCCGACGCTTCGGTCGGCACGCGCCCGCCGATCAGGGTCACGGCCCCGCGCAATGTGGGTGGCTTCATATTATCGAGCAAAAGATGGGTCGCACCTGCGTCCAGCGCGGGTTCGATCTGGTCGATACGATCGACTTCTACGATGATCCGGGCGATCCCGGCCTCCACCGCGCGGCGGACGGCCGCGTCGATCGATCCGGCCACCGCAACGTGATTGTCCTTAATCATCGCCGCGTCCCACAGGCCCATGCGATGGTTGGTCGCGCCGCCCATACGGGTTGCATATTTCTCAAGCACGCGCAGGCCCGGAATGGTCTTGCGCGTGTCGAGCAGCGTCGCGCCGGTGCCCAATATCGCATCGACATAGGCGCGGGTCATGGTGGCGATGCCGCTCAGATGCTGAACGGTGTTGAGCGCCGATCGCTCCGCCGTCAGCATGGCGCGCGCCTTGCCCTTCATGCGCAATATGTCCGTGCCCGCCGCGACCCGGTCGCCATCGCGCACCAGCAACTCTATCTCGACATCGGGGTCGAGCGCGCGAAAGAAAGCTGCGGCGATCGGCAGGCCCGCCACCGTCACGGCGTCGCGGCTGTCCATAACGCCTTCGAAGATCGCCGAGGCCGGGATCACCGCTTCGCTCGTAACATCGCGCGCATCGGGACCAAGATCTTCCGCCAGAGTCGCGGCAACGAAAGCGTCGAGGTCGAAGCCCTCCAGCGTGAATGCCTCGCTCATTGTCCCTTACCCCCCAGTTCGCGCGTCAGAAAGGCGTGGAGCAGTGCCGCGCGCACCGCATCCTCGGCATGGTCGGCGCCCACCGAATGCCCCCCTTCGCGATATTCATGATAATAGACGCGGTTGCCATAGTCAGTCAGCTTCGCCGCCATCTTGCGCGCATGGCCGGGATGGACCCGATCATCCTTGGTCGACAGGTAGAAGAAAGCGGGCGGATAGTGCACGCCCTTCTTCACATTCTGATAGGGCGACCATTTGGACAGGAACGCCCAGTCCTCCGGCTTGTCAGGGTCGCCATATTCCGCGACCCAGGACGCGCCCGCCGACAAGTGCGAATAGCGTTTCATATCCTCCAGCGGCGACCCCGCGATCACCGCGCCATAGAGGTCGGGCCGCTGCGTCATTGCCGCGCCGACCAGCACGCCGCCGTTGGAACGACCGGAAATGCCGATCCTGCCCTTGGCGGAGACACCGGCCTTCACCAGATCCTCCGCCACGGCATGAAGGTCGTCGAACGCATTCTGCCGTTTCTCGCGCAGCGCCGCCTGATGCCAGGCCGGGCCATATTCGCCGCCGCCCCGGATGTTGGCGAGGACATAGGCATTGCCGTCCTCAACCCAGAATAAGCCCAGCGGCCCGGCACGATAAGGTTCGGTGGTGAGATAGGTCGGCGTCTGCGCCGCGCGGAAACCGCCATAGGCGTGGATGAGGGCCGGGACCGGGCCGGTCACGCCCTTCTTGCGCGCAAGGAAATAGGGGACGCGGGTGCCGTCCTTCGACGTGGCGAAGCGCTGCTCCACCGTGAACTGGCTGGCATCGAAGCGCGCTGGTAATTGCTGCACCTGCCGGACCGCGCCATCCTTGCCGACCGCCACCAAGGTCGGCGGCAGCAGCATCCCCTCGACCGAGGCGAACGCGATGTCCTGTTTCCCCGCCCCGCCAGCGATATGCACGGTGGCGTTGGCGGGCAGCGTGGCCGCGCGGCTGGTCCATTTACCGGTCGCAGGATCGCGTGTCAGGGCCAGCAGCGTGCCCGACACATCGTCCAGCAGCTTGACCCACAGCCTATGGTCGGTGGCGTGGACATCCTCGATTGCCTGATTTTTCGTTGGGGTCAGGACCGGTTCGGGTGCGCCCGGCCTGCCTGCGGCGATGGCGTCGAGCGACCAGGCGACCAGCGAGCCTGCGGGGATACTGCCCAGCGGTTCATTGAGGGAGGCGATGAGTTGTCCGCCCACGACAGCGCGCATCTCCGCGGTCTGGGGCAGAGGCGTGGGGACGAAACGCCCGTCCGGTGTGCCCAGCCACAATTCATTTGTGTAGAAGGTGAGGCCCCGGTCGATGAAGGTCCAGCGCCTGTCGCCATCCATCTCGGCGCGCGGACCAACGGAGATGTCGCTCACCACCCCTTCCTTGACCAGCGTCGCAGCCGACAGCGGCGTGCCGCGCTTCCAGCGTTTCACCTGCCGGGGATAGCCCGATGCCGTCAGCGTGCCGGTGCCGAAATCGGTCGCGACCAGCAGCGTATCGGCATCGGCCCAAGCGACATTGCTCTTGGCTTCGGGCAGCGCAAAACCGCGCTCCACGAACTGCCCGGTCGACAGGTCGAACTCACGCACCACGTCCGCGTCGGTACCGCCTGGGCTGAGCGAAATCAGGCAGCGTTTGTAGGTCGGCGCAAGGCAGTCCGCGCCATGCCAGACCCAGCTTTTCCCCTCCGCCTTGCCCAGCGCATCGACGTCGATGATCGTCGTCCAGTTGGGCTTGCCCGCGAGATAGGAGGCCAGGTCGCTCGACCGCCAAAGCCCCCGTGGATTTTTTGCGTCGCGCCACAGGTTTGTGACGCGGTCGCCCATCACCGCGTCGGGTGTAGCAATCTGGCTTTCGTCGTCCAAAATTGCCCGCGCGCGCGCCCGATCCGCCTCAAAACGGGGATCGGCGCGCAGCAGCGTGTCGGTTGCCGCATTCCATTTTTCGACCTGTGCAATCGCCTTGCGACCCTCGATCTCCTCAAGCCAGAGATAAGGGTCGTCGGAGGCGGCGGATGCAGGCACAGCAACGGCGATGGCAAGAACCAGCGGCGTCGAGCGGATCAGCGATTTGAGCTTCATGCCCCTGTCGTTAGGCGATCCGAAGCGCCCGCGCCAGACTGATCCTGCACACCCTTAACGCGCGCCCACATCCCCCTGTCCAACCGTGCCGCTGGCCATTTCCAGCATCCGGTCGAGGCTCTTTTTCGCCGCGACGCGCAAGCTTTCGTCCATCTCGATGCGCGGCTGGAGATCGCGCAGCGACAAGTAGAGCTTTTCCATCGTGTTAAGCGCCATATAGGGGCAAATGTTGCAGTTGCAGTTGCCGTCTGCGCCCGGTGCGCCGATGAAATGCTTTTCCGGCACCGCCTTTTCCATCTGGTGGATGATGTGCGGTTCGGTGGCGACGATCAGCGTGTCGCCCGGCATGGTCTTGGCGAAATCGAGGATGCCGCTGGTCGACCCGACATAATCGGCATGATCGACGATATAGGGCGGGCATTCCGGGTGCGCGGCGATCGGCGCATCGGGGTGCTGGACCTTCAATTTCAGCAGTTCGGTTTCGCTGAACGCCTCATGCACGATGCACACCCCCGGCCACAGCAGCATGTCGCGGCCCAGCTTACGCTTCAGATAGCCGCCCAGATGCTTGTCGGGACCGAAGATGATCTTCTGGTCCTTGGGGATCTGCGCAAGGATTTTTTCCGCCGAGGAAGAGGTGACGATGATGTCGGATAGCGCCTTCACCTCGGCCGAGCAGTTGATATAGCTGAGCGCGATGTGATCGGGATGCGCCTCCCGAAACGCCTTGAACTGGGCGGGCGGGCAACTGTCTTCCAGGCTGCATCCGGCGTCCATGTCGGGCAGCACGACGATCTTCTGGGGCGAGAGAATTTTCGCCGTTTCTGCCATGAAACGCACGCCGCAAAAGGCGATGACGTCGGCGTCCGTCTCCGCCGCCTTGCGTGAAAGTTCCAGGCTGTCGCCGACGAAATCGGACAGATCCTGAATCTCCGGGCTTTGATAATAATGGCCCAGGATCACGGCATTGCGCTCCTTGCGCAGCCGGTCGATCTCGGCCCGCAGGTCCGTACCCTTGGGCATCTCTGTCATCGCATTCATGGCACTTCTTCTCCAACTCGCGCCTACCCGCGCGGCAGATTTGCTTATCTATGTTTCGCCAGTACCTGATTGACCGGCGTGGTCACATCCCATTGTTCTGTATTGCGCGCCGGCCGCTCCGAAGGAAAGGTCACGACCACCCGCGTTTCACCATAACCCATTTTCGCCAGCGGCGCGCCAAGCAGACGGCCCAGCGCCTTGCGGCCATTTTCGCGCGCCTGCGCCATCCGCTCGGGCGAGCGGGCGACGGATAGCGCCTTGCCCTGTGCATGGGCGGACGTCCGGCGGCTAAGTTCCTCGCCCGCCTGCCGGGTCACGAACATGCCGCTGGTCCGCACCAGCGTCCGGCGCGCCTCATCGACATTGGGTCGCGCCACAGTCACGTCCGGCGCGTTGACGATCAGCGTCCGCGACCCTTCAATCCATTCCAGATCGTCGGGGCCGATCTTTGACGCATCGATGAAATAGTCGACCGAAAAGGGCATCTTCACCACCTGATCCGACCTCAACCAGCCAAAGCCGCGCACATCGCGCGCCGTGCTCTGGATCGTACCCGACAGTTCGGACACCTTAAGACTGCTGGCGCCCGCGAACCGCTCGGCAATGATCTGGGTGACGGCGCTCCCGTCATCCTCCGTCGTCACAACATAGTCTCGGTCATAGCGTTGCCAGCCGATCCACATTACCAACGCGAAAGCCAGGACGATGCCGATGGCCAGCGCCGCCGGCCAGGCCCTTAGCGCGCGTGCCATCGGCCATCCGCGCCTGCCGCGGCAAGCCCGCGCTGGTCAAGGTCGATGAGGTGGGCGAGGACCGAACGCCCCGCCGCGCCATAAAGGCGGGGATCGACGCCCTTGTACATCTGTTCCACCATCTGCGGAATGGTGACGCCATCCGGCGTGGCGATGTGGCGCAATATCTGGCCTTCGCGCTGTTTGCGGTGGCCCATCATGCCCCGCGCCCAGCGCTGGGGACTGGCGACCGGCTCGCCATGGGCTGGATAATAGACTTTATCATCCCGGTCGATCAGCCGCTGCATGGAGCGCATATAGGCGGCCATATCGCCATCGGGCGGCGATACGACGCTGGTCGACCACCCCATGATATGATCGCCGGTGAACAGCGCGCTTTCCTGCAAAAGCGCAAAGCAGAGATGGTTCGATGTGTGGCCGGGCGTCGCCACCGCCTCCAGCGTCCAGCCCTCCCCCGTCACCTGTTCCCCATCGGTCAAGATCCGGTCTGGGCGATAGCTGGCGTCGAACGCTGCATCCGCGCGTGGCCCGTCATCGTCCAGCGTCAGCGGCGCGCAACCGATGATCGGCGCACCGGTCCGGTCCGCCAGCGGGCGCGCGGCAGGACTATGATCGCGATGCGTATGGGTACACAGGATCGCCACGACGGGCCGCCCGGCAATCGCCGCCGTCAGCGCGTCGAGATGGGCTGGTTCATCCGGGCCGGGATCAATAACTGCCAGCGTATCCGTGCCGACGACATAGGTCTGCGTGCCGGTGTAGGTGAAGGCCGACGGGTTCGGCGCCAGCACGCGACTCACCAGAGGCGACAGGCGCATGCAGATGCCGGTCGGCATGTCGGCCGGATCAAAGGGCGTGTCCATCCTTCCCATGTGCCTATTTTGGCGCATATTTCAAGGGGTGGCGCGGCAGCCTGTCCCTTGGGGATTCCCTTAGGCTTCACCCTGCCCTATCATCGCGCGCATGACGCCCGAGCCTTCCCTGTCCGAACAATGGCGTCGCCATCTGGCGCTCGACCGGCGCCGGTCGATGCATACGGTGCGCGCCTATGTGGCCACCGCTGAGCGTCTGATCGACTTTCTGGGGCAACATCGGGGCGCAGGGGTCACGCGGGCGATGCTGGCGGATCTGGGTCAGGCGGACCTTCGCGCTTTCCTGACCGATCGGCGTATGGACGGCATCGGTAATCTTTCAGCGGCGCGAGAATTGTCGGCCGTGCGCGGTTTTCTGCGCTTTGCGGGTGGCGAAAACGCCCATGTGCCCGTCCTGAAGGGACCACGCGTCAAGCGCGGCCTGCCCCGACCCATATCTCCCGACGAAGCGGTGGCGCTGGCGCAGGATATAGCAGAGACGGCGCGGGAAGACTGGATTGGCGCGCGGGACTGGGCGGTGCTGCTACTGCTCTATGGCGCGGGACTGCGTATTGGCGAGGCGATGGGCCTGACCGGCGACATATTACCGCTGTGCGAGACGATCCGGGTGACGGGCAAGCGCAACAAGACCCGCATCGTGCCGCTGCTTCCGCAAGTTCGCACGGCGATCGAAGCCTATGTCGAGGCCAGTCCCTGGCCGCTGGAGAAGGGGGAAGCCCTGTTCCGGGGCGCGCGCGGCGGGCCGCTGTCGCCTGCGCTCATCCGTCGCGCGGTGCAGGGCGCGCGCGGGCGGCTGGGCCTGTCGGATCGCACCACGCCCCATGCGTTGCGCCACAGTTTCGCGACCCATCTGCTGGGGCGCGGGGCGGACCTGCGCTCGTTGCAGGAACTGCTGGGCCATGCCAGCCTGTCCTCTACCCAGGTCTATACGCAGGTGGATGCGGCGCATTTGCTGGACGTTTATCGCAACGCGCATCCCAGGGCCTGAGGCCATCTTGTCGCCATATTGGCACGCAAAGCTGCGGGCTGATATGTGGGAGACTGGCGATGATGGTCCGCCTGCTGATAAGCCTGCAAAGTGCTGCCGCTGCGGCGGTGCCCATTATTCCTATCGACTATGATCTCCGCAAGACGGCCGCCTCCACCGATACTGGCGGCATCATCGTCACGGGCCGCCGCCTCAGCCAGCGGGTCGAGCGGGAGCCGCTATCCACCGAGCCGCCGCTGGGACGGGCGGAGATCGGTCTGTTCGGCCAGGTGAAGGGCAATATCCACGTCGAAAGCGCAAGCTTTGGCAACGGCACCACGTCCAACCGCGCGATGGTGACGTTCAAAGTGCCCTTTTAGCGCTCATTTGGCGTCGGCTTCCAGGTGAAGAGCCGCCAGAGATAGGCGACGATCGCGCCGACCACGCACAGGGTCGCGACCGGGCCTACATATTTGTCGATCTCACTGAAATGATAACCGAGCAGATAGCCCGCATAGGCGAGCACCAGATTCCAGACCAGGGCACCGGCGGCCGTCCATAACAGGAAGCGTATGGCGCCCATGCGGAAAAGGCCCGCGGGCAACGAGATCATCGT
The DNA here is from genome assembly GCF_037154075.1 of Sphingobium aromaticiconvertens. Taxonomy (NCBI): domain Bacteria; kingdom Pseudomonadati; phylum Pseudomonadota; class Alphaproteobacteria; order Sphingomonadales; family Sphingobiaceae; genus Sphingobium; species Sphingobium aromaticiconvertens. Next base: position 872,908 of record NZ_JBANRJ010000001.1, on the reverse strand, counting down.
GCGAAACACCGGCAGGAAGCGAAACACGAACACCGCCGCCTGCCCATATTTTTCGAACAATCGGTCCAGCGCCTCGACATCCTTCCATTCCATCGTTGCCCAACGGCCGTAGCGATCGACCACGGGCTTCAGCCGCTCAAACCCCAACAGCCGACCCACCATATACCAGAAATAATTGCCGACCGTAGTGCCCAGCGTGCCGACCAGCAGCAGCAGGCTCATGTCCATATGCCCCTGCCCCACGCGGATGCCACCGATCCCCATGATGAGTTCGGACGGTATGGGCGGGAAGATGTTTTCGAGCACCATCAGCAGGAAAATGCCCCAATATCCACCCGCGTCGATAAGGTTCAGAACCCAGTCGGTCATGGGACAAGGATCATGGAAAGAGCCATGCGGGTCAGGCCGCGACCCGCGCCGCCAGACGTGCGTCGATCGCGTCCCAGATCATGCCGCCCGTGTCGGTTCCGTCGAACGCGTCGATGGAGACGATGCCGGTGGGCGAGGTCACGTTGATTTCGGTCAGCCATTCGCCGCCGATCACGTCTATGCCGACGAACAACAGGCCCCGCGCCTTGAGTTCCGGTCCCATCGCCGCGCAGATTTCGCGTTCCCGGTCCGTCAGTTCGGTCTTCGCCGCCGATCCGCCAACCGCGAGGTTCGAGCGTATCTCTCCCGCACCGGGAATACGGTTGACGGCCCCTGCCACCTCGCCATCCACCAGCACGATACGCTTGTCGCCCTGGGAGACGCCGGGAATGAAGGCCTGAACCATGAAAGGCTCGACCCACGAAGCCTTGAAGAGTTCCACCAGCGCCGAGAGGTTCGCGCCGGACTGCCCCACATGGAAGACCGCATTGCCCGCATTGCCGTAGAGCGGCTTCACCACGATCTCGCCATGCTGCTTGAGGAAGCTTTTCACCTCCTCAAGCTCGCGCGTGATCATGGTCGGCGGCATGAAGCGGGCATAATCGAGTACGAACAGCTTTTCGGGCGCGTTACGGACCGATGCCGGATCATTCACCACCAGCGTTTCTTCCTGCACCCGCTCCAGCATATGGGTGGCAGTGATGTAGGACAGGTCGAAGGGCGGATCCTGCCGCATCAGCACGACATCGACGTCCCGGCCAAGGTCCAGCACTTCGGAGGCGCCAAAGACGAAATGCGCGCCCTCGACCTTTTGCACCTTTACCGGCCGCGCCTTCGCCAGCACCCGGCCGTCGCGATAGGTCAGGTCCGGGGCAAGATAATGGTAGAGGCTGTGCCCCCGCTTCTGAGCCGCCAGCATGATGTGGAAGGTCGAATCGCCCCCGATCTTGATGCCCTCCATCGGGTCCATCTGCACGGCGACGGTCAGGGGATTGAGTACAGTCATGCGCTACGCTCTTTCGACAGGAAGGACGGAAGCGGTCAGCCCCCGTGCCAGACATTGGTCAGATGGCGTGGCGGACGCCCCGGCGCAAGGAGCATGACGTCGATCCGCATATCGTCGCCGGGCCGGGCAAGGTCGTGCCACAATATTTCCGCCGCCGCCGCGACCCGCGCCAGCCGCCGTTCGTCGATCGAAAGGTCCAGCGCTGCGTTGCTGGCGCGCGCCTTCACCTCGACAAAGGCGATCATGCTGCCCCGCCGCGCGACCAGATCGACCTCGCCCAGCGGCGTGCGGGCGCGCCGGGCCAGTATCTGCCAGCCCTTGAGGCGCAGCCACCAGCCGGCGATCCGCTCGGCCTGCCGCCCGCGCTGCTCCGCCTGTTTCCGCGTCATCCTTTTAGTTCCATCGCGCGGGCATAGAGGGTGCGCCGATCGAGGCCGAGCGCCTTGGCGACTTCCCCTGCGGCCTTGGATACCGGCAGGCGGGTCATCGCCTCTTTCAGCGCCGCGTCGGCATCCTCGGCGCTGGCCGGGGGCGCTTCGCCGGGCGGGCCGACGATGACGACGATCTCGCCCCTGGGCGGCGCATTGGCATAGCGAGTGGACAGATCGGCCAGCGTGCCCGTCACCGCCTCCTCGAAGGTCTTGCTGATCTCGCGGCAGATGGCGGCGTCGCGGTTGCCCAGTCCCTGCGCCATGGCGGCCAGACTGTCGGACAGGCGCGGACCGCTCTCGTAGAAGATCAGCGTCGCGCGCAACGCCGCAACCTCGGCCAATATATCGCCCCGCGCCTTCGCCTTGGACGGCAGGAAACCCATGAAAAGGAAACGGTCGGTCGGCAGGCCCGACAGCGTCAGCGCTGCGATCGCCGCGCTGGGACCGGGCAAGGTCGTCACATGCCGCCCCGCCGCGCGCGCGTCACGCACCAGCTTGTAGCCCGGATCGGAAATCAGCGGCGTTCCGGCGTCCGACAGCAGCGCCACCGATTCGCCCGCCATCCGTTCGATCAGCTTCGCGCGCAGCGTGTCCGAACTATGATCATGATAGGGGACCATCGGCCTGTCGGACCCGGCATGGCGCAGCAATTTGGCGCTTACCCGCGTATCTTCTACCGCTATCACGTCAGCGCGACACAGTATCTCGGCCGCCCGCGGGGTGAGGTCACCAAGGTTGCCGATAGGGCCAGCAACGATATAAAGGCCGGGTTCGAGCGCATTTTCCATAAGGACGCCAGATGACAGAGACGGATACCCCACGGCAAGCGGCCATGTTCGTCGGCCCGTTTCTAACAGCAAAACGAGCCGCGCGGATCGCCTTCGCCGCCAGCGCCCTGCTGGTCGCTGCCTGTCAATCGATCGTGCCCAAGGGGACGGGGCCGACCACGCCCAGCGGTCCCGCCCAGCCGACCGGGCCGGACATTGGCCCCGGCCTGCCCACCGATACCGCGCGCAACCGTGTCGCCCTGCTGGTACCGATGTCCGGTCCCAATGCCGGGGTCGGCCAGTCGATCGCCAACGCCACGACATTGGCGCTGCTGGATACGAAGGCGGACAAGGTTCGCATCACCACCTATGACACCAATCTGGGCGCCGCCGCCGCCGCGTCGCGCGCACTGGCGGACGGCAACAAATTGATTCTGGGACCATTGCTGGCGGACGACGCCCGCGCCGTCGGGCCGATCGCCGCCCGCGCCAGCGTACCGGTCATCAGCTTTTCCAACGATGTCAGCGTCGCCGGCAACGGCGTCTACCTGATGGGATACAACCCCAACCAGTCGATCGAGCGCGTCGTCACCTTTGCGCGCGGCAAGGGCCTGTCCCGCTTCGGCGCGCTGGTGCCGCGCGGAACCTATGGCGAGCGGTCGGGCACGGCGCTGTTGCGCGCGGTCGAGCAGGCCGGTGGCACGGTCGTCTCCATGCAGACCTTTGACCGCACGCCCGCGTCGATAACGGCGGCGGTCAAGAAGCTTCAAGGATCATCGAGCTATGACGCGCTGCTGATCGCCGACAGCGGACGGGTGGCCATTCAGGTCGCCCCCATCGTTCGCAAGAATGGCGGCGCAAGTGCGCGGCTGCTGGGTACCGAATTGTGGAATACCGAAAGCGCATTGGCGGCCAGTCCGGCCATGCGCGGGGCCTGGTTCGCCAGCGTCTCGGACGGGCTGTACCGGCAACTCGCCACCAAATATCGCACGCGCTACGGCAATGCCCCCTTCCGCCTCTCATCGCTCGGCTATGACGCGGTGCTGCTGACGGTCCGCATTGCCCGCGACTGGAAGCCGGGCACGGCCTTTCCTACCGCACGCCTGCGTGACAATGGCGGCTTTTCCGGGATAGACGGCGCCTTCCGCTTCGACCGCAATGGCGTTGCCGAGCGCGCGCTGGAAGTGTCCGAAGTCGGCGCCGGTGCCTTCTCCGTCGCTGACCCAGCCCCGCGCGGCTTCGGGGAATAGCTCGCTCCATCGGGTGGGATCGGGCCGCTGGTTCCACTCGATGCCATCTGTGACGCCACTCGCCATCCGCGCAGGAAATGAGCATTGCCATCCGCCTGCCAAAACCCGAAAACTGGGCGACGAACGGATCAAGGGAAACCTCATGACGCCCTGCCTCCAAAGCCCGCAAGGGCCTCCAGCATGAGCGACAATCCGTCAGCCGCACCGGGCCTGACAGAACGTCTGTTCGGACTATCCGCGCGCGGCACCACGGTACGGAAGGAGGCGCTCGCCGGGACGAACACCTTCCTGACGATGGCTTATATCGTCCTGGTCAATCCTGCGATTCCAGGCGAAACCGGAATGGCGGGTGGCTGACCCGATGCGGGCCTATCGCGGCGAGATATTATCGGTGTCCCATGACCCCGCCGGTGCGGGTGACGCGGCGGTCATCCACCAGCCTGACGGGCTGCTGGTGGTCGAAGACGGGCTGGTGCTGGCGCGCGGCGCCTTTGCTGACCTCGCCCCGCGTTTTGCCCCACATTTTGTCAATGCGCCGATCGAACCGCTGCGTGGCCTGATCGTGCCGGGCTTCATCGACACGCACGTCCATTATCCGCAGACCGACCGGATCGCGGCGCATGGCGCGCAACTGCTCGAATGGCTCGACCGCCATATCTTCCCGGCGGAGGCAGCCTTTGCCGACCGCGCCCATGCCGATAGCGTGGCGGCCTTCTTCCTCGATGAGTTACTCCGCAACGGCACGACATCCGCGCTGGTGTTCGCGACCGTGCGTGAGGGGTCGGTCGATGCCCTGTTCGAGGCCGCGCTGGCGCGCAACATGCGGGTCATTTCCGGCAAGATATTGATGGACCGGGGACCGGATTTCCTGCGCGACAGCCTTGCCAGCGGGCGAGCCGAGACGGAAGCGCTGATTGCCCGCTGGCGCGGACGCGGGCGGCTGGGCTATGCCGTGACCCCGCGCTTTGCGCTGACCTCTTCCGACGCGCAACTGGCGGATGCGGGCGCGATCTTGGCGGCCCATCCCGACATATTGATGCAGACGCATCTGGCCGAGAACCGGGGCGAGTGCGCCGCCGTTGCCGCGCGCTTCACCGACGCGCGCGACTATCTCGATGTTTATGACCGGTTCGGGCTGGTCGGATCGCGATCGGTCTTTGCCCATGGCATATATCTGGGCGATCGGGCCATGGCGCGGATGACGCAGGCAGGTGCGGGCGTCGCCATCTGCCCCACCTCCAACTTCTTTCTGGGGTCAGGCTGTTTCGACATGGCGCAGGCCGAAGCGGCGGGCCTGAAACTGGGTCTGGGCACCGATGTTGGCGCGGGCACCAGCTTTTCGCTGCTCCATACGATGGGCGCGGCCTATGCGGCCTGCCAGATGCGCGGCCATAGCCTGGACCCGTTCCGCGCCTTGCATCTGGCGACCACAGGCGGCGCGCGACTGCTGGGGATTGGCGACCGGGTCGGGTCGCTGGCCGAGGGGCAGGAGGCGGATTTCATCGTGCTGGATGAACAGGCAACGCCGCTGCTCGCGCGCCGGACGGCGGGCGCCAGCCTTGCGGAGCGCCTGTTCACCTTGCAGATACTGGGCGATGACCGCGCCGTCGCGCGAACCTATATTGCCGGGACGTTGGCCCACCGGCGTTCCCATTCGTCCATCGGGCAGGAGACAGGATGACGACCCTTGCCGATTTCGCCGCCGCTTTGCCCAAAGCCGAGCTGCATTTGCACATTGAAGGGTCGCTGGAACCCGAACTGATGTTCGCGCTGGCCCAGCGCAACGGCATCGCCCTGTCCTACGCCAGCGTCGAGGAGATTCGCGCCGCCTACAACTTCACGCGGCTACAGGATTTTCTGGACATCTATTATCAGGGCGCGGACGTGCTGCGGACACGGCAGGATTTCCATGATCTGGCCTTCGCTTATGCCGAGCGGGCAGCAGCGGATAGTGTGCGCCATGCCGAGATTTTCTTTGATCCACAGACGCATACCGACCGGGGCATCGATTTTGGCGTAGTGATCGAAGGACTGCATTCGGGTCTGGAGGCCGCGCGCGAGCGGTTCGGCATCACCTCTCGGTTGATCCTTTGCATCCTGCGCCATCTGGATGAAGCAGCAGCCTTCGCAACGCTGGAGGCGGCAAAACCCTGGCTCAACCGGATCGCCGGGATCGGCCTCGATTCCTCGGAGGTCGGACATCCGCCGGAAAAATTCGCACGGGTCTTTGCCGCAGCCGCCGATCTTGGCCTGAAGCGCGTCGCTCATGCGGGTGAGGAAGGGCCGCCCGATTATGTCTGGCAGGCGCTGGACCTGCTGGCGATCGACCGGCTGGACCATGGCAATCGCGCGCTGGAAGACCCGGTGCTGACCGCGCGGCTGGCGCGCGAGGCGATGACGCTGACCGTCTGCCCGCTCTCCAACCTCAAACTCTGCGTGGTCGAAAGCATGGACGCGCATCCGATGCGGCGGATGCTGGATGCGGGATTGCGTGCGACCGTCAATTCCGACGATCCGGCTTATTTCGGCGGCTATGTAAACGACAATTACCGCGCGCTGGCCGCGTCGGGGCAATTGACCCAAGCGGATTTCGTGACGCTGGCACGGAACAGTTTTCTGGGCGCTTTTCTGCCGGATGAGACGATTGCCGCGCATCTGGCTGAACTGGACGCCACCGTCGCGCGGCTGAACGGAGACGTCTCCGCATGAACCGGATCAGGCAGTTTCTCGACCCCTTTCTGATGATCCTGATCGCCACGGTGCTGTTGGCATCCTTCCTGCCCGCGCGGGGACAATGGGCCAGCGTCGCCACTATCGCCGCCGACGCGGGGATCGTGCTGCTATTCTTCCTGCATGGCGCCAAGCTGTCGCGCCAAGCGATCTGGGACGGGGCGCGCGCCTGGAAGTTGCATCTGGCGACGCTGGGAATGACCTTCCTGCTCTTTCCGCTGATCGGCTGGGGCGTGGCCGCCGTGCCGACCATCCCGCCGATGGTCGGCGCGGGGCTGCTGTTCCTCACCCTGCTGCCATCGACCGTTCAGTCGTCCATCGCCTTCACCGCGATCGCGCGGGGCAATGTCGCGGCGGCGGTAGTCAGCGCCTCCTTCTCCAACCTGCTGGGTATTTTCCTGACGCCCCTGCTGGTCACATTATTGATGCATACGACCGCGCCGGGGGGCGGGCTATCGATGAGTGCGGTGGAGGGCATCTTCCTGCAACTGCTGCTGCCGTTCGTGGCCGGGCACCTGCTACGCCCGTTGATCGGCGGCTTTATCGGACGGCATAAGGGGCTGCTGGCGAAGGTTGATCGCACGTCGATCCTGCTGGTCGTCTATACCGCCTTCAGCGCGGCCGTCGTCGAAGGACTGTGGCAGCGTATGTCGTGGGACGAACTGCTGCTGATCGCGGGGCTGTGCGTTGCGATGCTGACGGCGGTGTTGATTTTTAGCTGGGCGCTGGGGCGGACGCTGGGCTTTTCGCGCGAGGACCGGATCGTCCTGCAATTTTGTGGATCGAAAAAGAGCCTGGCGTCGGGCGTGCCGATGGCGGGCGTGTTGTTCCCCGCCGCCATGGTCGGGCCGATCATCCTGCCGTTGATGCTGTTCCACCAGATCCAGTTGATGGCCTGCGCCCTGCTGGCGCGCCACTATGCCGCGCAGGCGGAGCGGGATGCGATTTCCGATTCCGGGATCGTCCCGGCTATAGCATCCCCTCCTGCCCGATAACGGACGATTCGCCTGTGACACAGCCGACCCTGACCTATGTCTCCTTCGACGATTTCGTGGCCGATGTGATGACGCTGGCGAAGGCGCTGCGCGCGTCGCCCTTCAAGCCCGACTTCATCATCGGCATTGGTCGTGGCGGCCTGGTCCCCGGCACTTTCCTGAGCCACGCGACAGGCTGCCCGATGCTGTCGGTCGATTATTCGACCAAAGTGCCGGATTTCTCCGACGACCTGCTGGTGAAACTGGCGCAGCGGAGTGCGGCGGGCGAGAAATTGCTGTTCATCGACGACATCAACGACACGGGCCGCACCATACAGGCGCTGCGGCAGGCGCTGTTGCAGGATGGGGCGGACGAGGGGAATATCCGCTTCGCCATGTTGATCGACAATATCCGGTCGGTCGAGCGGGTGGATTTCAGCGCGCGGCAGATCGACCGGGACATTACCAAGGACTGGTTCGTCTTCCCCTGGGAGGCCGTTGCAGAAATCCATGCCATCATCGAGGATTCGCAGGCGGTGCCGGAGCGGACTCTATAGGCTCCGCCTGAGAACATATTCTAGAAGCGGCGGTGATCCTGCCCGTCGATCAGGTCGCACGTACCGCGAAAACCATAGTCCGACATCCCCTGGATCGTCACCCGGCCACTGCGCCTGTCAATCTGTACGCGGGGCTTGTTGAGACCGTTGAGCCGGTAGGTGGCGGTAATCCGGTCCGGCCCGGACGCAACGTCCTGAAGATCCCACCAGCCTTCGGACCCGCGCGAATGGATCGGCGGGATCAGCTTGCGCGGCAGGCGGATGCGGCCACCCCCATCCCATATCTGGATCATCACCGAAGCGTCGAAATCCTCCGTCGCCAGCTCCGTCCGGTTGCCATAGTCGTAGCGATCACGCCGCTCATTCCAGGTCCAGCCATAGCGGGTCGCCAGTTGGGGACGACGCCCATCGCCGAAGCAGACGAGGCCAAGGTCGATCGCGCCGCCATAGGCTTGCGGAGTGCCCCGCCCCTCCTCGTAGCGCCCATCCACTGCCGCGGGCCGCGCCGCCGCTTTGCCGCAATCGGGCGCCGGCGTCGTGACGATCGAGGCGAAGCGCCCCTCCATCGTCGCCACCGACACGCATTGATGCTGCACGGCGTTCCACCAATAGCCCCATTTGCGATCGTCGCCCGTTGTTCCCCGGACATAGACATAGCCACGCGCCTGCATCTGGGTTTCGCCGCCCGGCGCGCGTGCGCCTTCCAGATCGCTGAGGGCGGGCGGGGTCTGCGCCTGTGCAACCCCGATCATGCTCGATGCCGCGGCGAAAAGAATGAGCGCGGAACGGAAACGGCGCATGACGGGCACTCCCCTGTTGGTGTGGTCCCGACTCATATACGGGGGACGACAGAACTCCCATAGTAACCGCGTCAGAGCGCGAACAGATACAGAAGTGGAATATGGACAGCGAGGGATTCGACCATGGCGATGCTGGCCTGGCCAAAGCCAACGAACAGCCGCCGGTCGAGTTTTCGCGCAAACCATAGCGACTGCACCAGCCCATAGCTGATCAAGGCGCCCAGGATCAGCGCCAGTCCGACAAGAGGCGCCAGCGGGACGCCATAGTCACGCATGAACACCGAACCGATGCTGAGGGCAAGCGAGAATGGCGCGACAAGGAAGCATTGGGCGTAGAAGGGCGCCTTAAGGGTTGCGCGATCCAGGGGGTCATGCCGGGCGCGTACCAGCCGGGTCGCGAAGATGATGGGAAAGACGCTGAAGACGATCAGGCGCAGCAGCAACAGCGAGCCGTTGTCGTTGACCAGTCCCGCCAGACCATGATGATCGCCGACGATCGGATTGTCACCGACGACCGCCAGTTCCAAAGCATGCGAGATCAGAAGTGCGATCACCAGGAACAGCGGCGGGCTGAGGACGCGGGTGAATTGTTCATCATCAGGCTTTTGCAGTTCGGCTTCGGTAGCCTCCATGATCGCCAGCGGGTGGCGCAAGGCCTTCCAGAGCGTCACCGGGAAAAAGACGATCCAGCTAATGACCTCGAACAGCAATTCGTCGAGCGAGTTCAGCCATTGCATGAAGTTCATCGGATAATGGGCCTCTCGTCCGTGCCGGGATGTTCAGGCTTATAGAGCGTGAAGACTGGTGTCGACGGAACGCTATGCGGCTGCGTTGTTGCGACCTTCCTCCAAGGGGGCTAGTCATCCATCCCATGTCCACGACCTTCACCATCGACACCGCGACCAGCCGCGCCAATCCCACCCCTGCTCCGATGAAGCGGCTGACCGTGCCCGCGATCCAGCGCCGCAAGTTCGAGGGGAAGACGGCGGAACCGCTGGTGATGCTGACCGCCTATACCGCGCGGCAGGCGCAATTGCTGGACCCGCATTGCGACATGTTGCTGGTCGGCGATTCGCTGGGACAAGTGATCTATGGCTTGCCCTCCACGCTGGCGGTGACGCTGGACATGATGTGCGCGCATGGCGCGGCGGTCGTGCGGGGCAGCTATCACAGCGTCGTTTTGGTCGACATGCCATTCGGCTGTTACGAGGCATCGCCGCAGGCAGCCTTTGCCAGCGCCAGCCGGATTCTGGCCGAAACCGGCTGCGCGGCGGTAAAGCTGGAGGGGGGCGAGGCGATGGCCGAAACCATCTCTTTCCTCAGCAAACGCGGCATTCCGGTAATGGCCCATGTCGGGCTGACCCCGCAGGCCGTAAACGCGCTGGGCGGCTATGGCGCGCGCGGCAAGAGCCAGGAAGAACATGCCCGGATCATGGCGGACGCCCGCGCCGTCGCGCAGGCGGGTGCCTTCGCCGTGGTGCTGGAAGGCGTGATGGAGGAGCTGGCGGTAGCGATTACCGACAGTCTGGACATCCCCGTGATCGGCATTGGCGCGTCGGCCCATTGCGACGGACAGGTGCTGGTGACGGAAGATATGCTGGGCATGTTCGACCGGGTTCCGCGCTTCGTCAAACGCTATGAAGCGATCGGCGAAACCATCGAAGGAGCGGCGGAACGCTACGCCGCCGAAGTCAGGACACGGCAGTTCCCGACCGAAGATCAGGTTTATCGCCCCAAAAAGTGATTTGCCTATGGCCCCCGCGCGCCCTAATGGTCGCGCCTGATTGCCCTGATTGTGTCTGGAGAATGTCGTGGCCCTGACGCCGCAAAATAGCGAAGCCTTCATGCGCGAAGTCGATGACGCTGTCCGTCAGGACCAGCTTGCGACCTTCTGGGAGCGCTATGGCCGCTGGGTCTTTGGCGCGGTGATTGTTGGCCTCGCGCTGTTCGGCGCCTGGCTTTACTGGCAGCACTACAGCAAGCAACAGTCCGATGCCGTGTCCGAACAATTCGCCAAGGTGCTGGACGGTGCGAACGGTGGCGGCACGCCCGACGCCAAGGCGCTGGACGCCTTGACGCAGACGAGCCAACCGGGCTTTGCCGCGTCGGCGCAACTGGTGAAGGCCGGGACCGCCGCACGCAAGGGCGACACCAAGGGGGCAATCGCCGCCTACAAGGCGATGGCCGCCGATACCAAGCTCGACCAGCCCTATCGCGATCTGGCGCTCATTCGCCAGTCCGCGCTGGAGTTCGACACCCTAGCGCCGCAACAGATCGTCGACCGGCTGAAACCGCTAGCGATCGAGGGTGCGCCCTGGTTCGGCAGCGCCGGGGAGATGACGGCAATCGCCTATATGAAGTTGCGCAAGCCAGACCTGGCCGGCCCGATCTTCGCGGCGATCGCCAAGGATGACAATGCGCCCCCGTCGATCCGTTCACGCGCGCGACAGATGGCAGGACTATTGGGGATCGATGCGGTGGAAGTACCCGTCGAACCGACTGAGGGATAAGAGCGAGTGGCGATGCAGAGAATGACAACATCCGTGGCCCTGCGCCGCGCCGTGACGGCCGCCGCGATCATCGGGCTGCTGTCGGGCTGTGGCATCGTCGGTGGCAAGAAGGGCGGACCCAAGACCCCGGTCGTGGGCAAGCGCGTCTCCATCCTGTCGAATGAACAGGGCGTAGAGGTCGATCCGGCGATTGCCGATGTGCCGGTGACGCTGCCAGAACCGCTCGCCAATGAGGAATGGTCGCAACCGGGCGGTGATCCGTCCAAGGCGATGGGCCATCCCGCGCTGGGCGCTTCGCCCGCGCAGGTGTGGAGCGCCGGGATCGCGGGCAGCAAGCCGCAGGCGCGGCTGGCCGCATCCCCGGTCATATCGGGCGGCAAGCTGTTCGTCATCGACGCGGATGCAAAGATCAATGCCTTCGACGCAGCCAGCGGCGCGAAGCTGTGGCAGACGCCCCTGCCCGCCGAGGGCAATGGCCGCGCGCTGTTCGGCGGCGGCGTCAGCGTGTTGGGCGACAAGTTGTTCGCCAGCACCGGCATTGGCGACGTCGCATCGCTCAATGTGGCGGACGGGTCGATCGTGTGGAAAAAGCGTCCCGGCGGCCCGCTGCGTGGCGCGCCGACAATCGCCAATGGCCATATCTATGTGATGAGCCAGGACAACCAGATTTTTGCCCTGTCGCAGGTGGACGGCGCGGTTCAGTGGACCGACAGCGGCACGCTCCAGACCACCGGCGTGTTCGGCGTGGCCGCCCCGGCGGCGGCACAGGGCACGGTAATCGCGGGCTATAGCTCGGGCGAACTCAACGCCTATCGCTACGAAAATGGCCGGACGCTGTGGGGCGATGCCTTGTCGCGCACGAGCATCTCCACTGCCGTCGCATCGCTGACCGACATCGACGCCGATCCGGTGATCGACCGGGGCCGGGTCTTCGCCATCGGTCAGGGTGGCCGCATGGCTTCCTACGAACTGGTGAGCGGCCAGCGCCTTTGGGAAATCAACATCGCGGGCATCTCCACCCCCTGGGTGGCGGGCGAGTGGGTGTTCGTCGTCACCAGCGAGGCCAAGCTGCTGTGCGTCGCACGCGCCACCGGCAAGATTCGCTGGATCAGCGACCTTGGCCGCTGGAAGAGCGCGAAGAAAAAGAAGGACGCGGTCCGCTGGACCGGGCCGGTACTGGCGGGCGGACGCCTGATCGTGGTATCGACGCGGGGTGAACTCGAATATGTGGACCCGGCGACCGGCACCATGCAGGCGAAGGTGGACATGAACAAGTCGATGTCGCTGTCACCCGTGGTCGCCAACAACATACTGTATCTGCTGGCCGATGACGGTAAGCTGACGGCGCTGCGCTAAAAGCGATTTTCCGTCGGATGGCTTCATCCGGCGATTCGAAAATCGGTGCGAACAAGAGAATCCAGCCTCTGTTCCGGTTCGTCAAACCGGAACAGAGGCTAGTTGTTTATAGAAGGATACGGGCCACACCATGCTGCCCACCGTTGCCATTGTCGGGCGGCCCAATGTGGGCAAGTCCACCCTTTTCAACCGCCTGGTCGGCAAGCGACTGGCGCTGGTCGACGATCAGCCCGGCGTCACCCGCGACCGGCGGGAGGGTGAGGCGCATCTGCTGGGCCTTGATTTCACGATCGTCGATACCGCAGGCTATGAGGATGAGGACGCGCAGTCCCTGCCCGGCCGCATGCGGATGCAGACGGAAGCGGCCGTCGAGAATTGCGACGTCGCCCTGTTCATGATCGACGCCCGCGCGGGCATCACCCCGCTGGACGAAGAGATCGCCCGCTGGCTGCGCGCCAACGATGCGCCGGTCGTGCTGGTCGCCAACAAGGCCGAGGGCAAGGCGGGCGATGATGGCGTCATGGAAAGTTTCAGCCTGGGCCTGGGCGAACCCATCCCCTTTTCCGCCGAACATGGTCAGGGCATGGCCGATCTGTTCCAGGCGCTGCTCCCCCATCTGGAGCGCGAAGAGTTCGAGCATGAAAAGGAATTTTACGAGGACGACGAAAGCGCGCCGCTGAAACTTGCCATCGTCGGGCGGCCCAATGCCGGCAAGTCGACGCTGATCAACCGCCTGCTGGGTGAGAATCGCCTGCTGACCGGACCGGAAGCGGGCATCACCCGCGACAGCATCGCCGTCGACTGGATGTGGACCAATGAGGAAGGGCTGGATCGTCCCGTCCGCCTGATCGATACGGCAGGAATGCGCAAACGCGCCAAGGTGCAGGACAAGCTGGAGAAGCTGGCCGTCACCGATGGCATGAACGCGGTCAACTTCGCCGAGGTGGTCGTGTTGCTGCTCGACGCCACCCGCGGGCTGGAGGCGCAGGATCTGCGTATCGCCGACCGGGTGCTGGAGGAGGGTCGCGCCCTCGTCATCGCGCTCAACAAATGGGATACGGTCGAACATGGTTCGGCACTGTATCAGGGGATCAAACAGGCGCTGTTCGACGGACTGGCGCAGATACGCGGCGTGCCGATCATGACCGTGTCAGCCACCACCGGCAAGGGGCTGGACGACCTCATCAAGGTAGCGTTCGAGACGCGCTCCGCCTGGTCGATGCGCGTGTCGACGGGCGTATTGAACCGTTGGTTCGAGAGCGCGCTGGAGGCCAATCCCCCGCCCGCCCCCGGCGGCAAGCGGATCAAGCTGCGCTACATCACCCAGGCCAAGACCCGGCCACCCGGCTTCATCCTGTTCGGCACCCGGCTGGACGACCTGCCCGAAAGCTATCGCCGCTATCTGGTGAACGGTATCCGCAAGGAACTGGGCTTTGGCGCGGTGCCGGTTCGGCTGACGCTGCGGAGCGCGAAAAACCCCTTCGATAACAAGTGATCCGATGACGGACCTGTCGGTATCGGGCGGATCAATGGCGGGGGTCGCAATCGAGATCGACGCGCGGGGCATGAAATGCCCCTGGCCTGCCCTGCGTGCCGCGCGGGCAATGCGCGAAGCGGCGCGGATCATGATCCGAGCGGACGATCCGATCGCGGAAACGGAATTGCGCGCGCTGGCGATCCAGCATGGCTGGACCTTCGCGGTCTTCGGCGAAGCGACATTCCAGCTAAGCTGCCAACAATAATCCTTCCGTAATGACTTCAATCCGTCACGCTTTAACCCCCTGTTTACGGCTGACCGCGTAGCGTCCTGTTATCTAGGCGGGGAGTGTGCAGTTGTCCTATCATGAGACCGAATTGGTCAACTGGTCCGATTTTAATCGGATGAAGGCCGAGCTGGGCGCGGGTTTCCTGCGTATCCTGGGCTATTTTCGTGAGGATGGCGACAAGTCGATCACCGCTATCGAGACGGCATTTCGCGCTCGCGACGCTGCGTCGCTGGTCCTTCCTGCGCATACATTGAAGGGCGAATCCGCCCAGTTCGGCAGCTATCGCCTGAGCAGCATGGCCGAAGATATCGAGATGGTCGCCCGCCGCTGCGTGGAGTTTCACGAAAACCCGGAGGAACTGATCGAGATCGTGGTGGGCCTGCGCCCCTGCTTTACCGAGACGATGGCGTTACTCGATCGCGATGCCAGCCCCTTGGCGGTCCGCCGCCCCGTCGCCTTTGGCCGCCGGGTCGAACCGCGCGTGCAGGGTTTTGGCCGGGCAGGCTGACGCCCTGAGGGTTTTGGTCGAGCGGGCCGACGCCAGCCTGCTTTGCGCTGCAAATTTAGTAGTGGAATAAAACGGATCATACACCCATATTCGGGCGCATGACCATGCTATCCGTCCTAGACCTCGTTCCTGTCCTTGAGGGCAGCGACGTTTCCACCGCCCTCTCCCACGCCGCCGATCTGGCGCGCCATGTCGAGCAACTGGGCTATCAACGCTACTGGACCGCCGAGCATCATGGGATGCCGGGCATAGCGTCCGCCGCGACATCGGTGGTGCTGGCCCATGTCGGCCACGCGACCAGCCGCATCCGCATTGGTGCGGGCGGCATCATGCTGCCCAACCATGCGCCGCTGGCCATCGCAGAACAATTCGGGACGCTGGCCGCGCTGTTTCCTGGCCGTGTGGACCTGGGACTGGGCCGTGCGCCCGGATCGGACCAGCGGGTCGCGCAGGCGATGCGGCGCAATCTGGCCGGGGGGGCCGACCAGTTTCCGCGCGACGTGATGGAATTGCAGGCCTTCTTCGCGGGTGACGAACGGCTGGG
The DNA here is from genome assembly GCF_037154075.1 of Sphingobium aromaticiconvertens. NCBI lineage: Bacteria > Pseudomonadati > Pseudomonadota > Alphaproteobacteria > Sphingomonadales > Sphingobiaceae > Sphingobium > Sphingobium aromaticiconvertens. The sequence continues at coordinate 857,340 of NZ_JBANRJ010000001.1, read as the reverse complement.
CTTCACCGCCACGCCGGGCGCGGGCGAGGATGTGCCATTGTGGATACTCGGCTCCAGCCTGTATGGCGCGCAACTTGCCGCCGCGCTGGGACTGCCCTACGCCTTTGCCTCCCACTTTGCGCCCGCCGCGCTGGACGAGGCGTTGGAAATCTACCGCCGCGATTTCCGCCCTTCCGCCCAATTGCGGGAACCCTATGCGATGGCGGGCTATAATATCTTCGCCGCAGATAACCGTCAGGAGGCGGCCCTTCTGGCGACATCCATGCAGCAGAGTTTCGTCCGATTGCGGACGGGCGCGCCGGGTCGCTTCCCGCCGCCGGTCGAAAATTATCTCGATACGCTGCCGCCGCAGGCGCTGCATATGTTGAGCGACGTTCTGAGTGTGTCGAGCATTGGCACCCAGGCCGATGTCGAACGGGATCTGACGGCCTTTATCGCGCGGACGCAAGTGGATGAGATCATCGTCACCAGTGCGATCTACGACATCGAGGCCCGCAAACGCAGCTTTGCCATCGCCATGGCGGCGGCACAGGCGATCCGGGTACGCGAAACGGCCTAAACCCGCACCAGCCGCCCGCCGCTCAATAGAGTTGCGACGGGTGGCATGGTCCGCCGCAGCAGGGTCGCCAGCGCTATCACCGGGATCAGGATCAATAATGGCTGGAGCAGCAGGTAGAGCGGATAGAGCGGCGATCCCAACGGCCCCGTCAGCGTGCCCACCAGCGGCCCCGCCAGCCAGATAAAGATCAGGTGCGCGCAAAAGAGGAAGAAGGCGTAAGGCTCTATCCGCAGCAACGCGCTGCCAAGCGGGCGCACCGCCAGCCACAAGGACAGCCGCCAGAAAAAAAGCGCGGCGGCCACGCGCGCAATCAGATCGACGGTCTGCACCAGATCATGGCCCGGATCCCGCCCCACATGAAGGGCAAGCAGGAGGCGCAGCGGCATCAGCACGGCATAAGGCAGGGCAGAGAGCCAGAACGGCAACGCCGCGATCCGGTCTGCCACACCCGCGCGCTGCGCGACGACACCGATCAGAAAGAAAAACAGGATGGAGGCGCGCATCAGCACAGGTGGTCCAAGACCCAATATGTGACAGACCCCGGCGATCACCGCGAGTATTAGCAGCGCCGCCGTGGGCAGCCGCACAAAAAGGGGGGCGAGGAGCATGCACAGGAACAGGTCGCGCAGGAACGGCATCTGTACATTGATGTCGGGATTGCGGGAGAGGATGAAGATTTCCTGCGCCACCCATCCCCAGCTTTGGGGCGTCGGCGCCTGAAGCGAGAAAGTGAGCGCAGCGCCAGACACGATGGCAATCCCGATCGCGTTCCATAGTATCATGGGTACGGCTATGGTTCGCATCTTGCGGGCCACATGACTGGTCCAGTTACGGGTACGGGACGACCCTGCCACCAGCCAGCCGGAGATCAGCCCGAGCAACGGCACCGCGCTGCGCCCCATCGCCTCCATCAATATCCAGCGAAAGATTTCCTGGGGCGACCCGCGCAACCCTTCCAGTTCGACCCCGTTTCGGCCGGTCCAGGCATGAACATAAACGACGCCAAGGATGCAGATGACGCGGGCAATGGATATGGCGTCGGAGCGCTGGGCCGGGTCGGCCGGTAAGATATAAGGCAAATTGTCGTCCTGGCTGTCGTGTCGGAACAATGCGTCAACTTGATCCATGTTCCCCAAATAATAGGCATGGCAAAGGAAACGATCCGAAACGGATCGGCTATCCATGCTTCGTCAAGCATCGCTTGTTAGTATCAGTGGCTCAACCGTTTCCCGCGGATTTTAAGGCAAATATTTACACCTGCCCCTTATTGCAGGCAAATGTGCCGACGCTTTGCGCGGCAACAGGGGGATAAGAAGGCTTATGACTCATATGCCGGGGGCTTCGGAATTTTCGGGCGCGAGGACAATAGCGCGTGCCGATCTGGGCGTCCCGCTGGGAATGGTACTCCAGATTGCCGGGTCAAGTTCGCAGGTCATCATCGACGCAGCGCGCCAGAAAACATTGAGCCTGGACACGGACAATTGCATCGCGATGGCAGGTCAGGTCGGTTCGCAGGTAAAGATGCGGATCGGGCACAGTTGGTTGGTCGCATCGATACGCAGCATGGCGCTGGATCGCGAGGACATGAGCAGCATCATCGCCGATGTCGATTTTCTGGGCGAAGGCGAGGAAGAACCGCTGACCGGGCGCATTCACAAATTCCGCCGGGGCGTCACCCGCTATCCCGCGCCGAGCGCTGAAATTCATCCCGTGTCCAGCCAGGATATGCGAGAAATCTACGCCGCAGACAACCGGCCGCACGTCCAGATCGGCACTGTCTACCCGACCAGGGACACGCGCGCCGCGCTCTATGTCGATTCGATGCTGGGCAAGCATTTCGCGCTGCTGGGATCGACCGGCACCGGCAAATCGACCAGCGCCGCCCTGATCCTCCACCGCATCTGCGACCTGTCGCCGCAGGGGCATATCGTGATGATCGACCCACATGGCGAATATGGCGCGGCCTTTTCGAAAAATGGCGCGATCTACGACGTCAACAATCTGGCGCTGCCCTACTGGTTGATGAACCTGGACGAGCATTGCGAAGTGTTCGTGACCTCCGAAGGGGCCGATCGGACGGTCGATCGCGATATATTGGCCAAATGTCTGCTGGCCGCGCGGTCAAAGAACCGGCTGGCCGAGAGCATCGGCCGGCTGACGGTGGATTCGCCGATCCCCTATCTGCTGTCGGACCTGACCACCACCCTGCAAAACGAGATGGGAAGACTAGAAAAGGGCACGGGATCGCTGCCCTATATGCGCCTGAAGACCAAGATCGACGAGATCAAGGCCGACCCCCGTTATTCCTTCATGTTCTCCGGTATGTTGGTCGCGGATTCGATGCATGCCTTCCTCGCCAAGATTTTTCGCCTGCCATCGGATGGCAAGCCGATCTCCATCATCGACGTGTCGGCCATGCCCTCGGACATCACCGCTACCGTGGTGTCGGTCTTGTCGCGGCTGGTGTTCGACTATGCGATCTGGGCGCGCAACGAACCGCAGCGGCCGATCCTGCTCGTCTGCGAGGAAGCCCATCGCTATATCCCCAGCAGCACGACCGGATCAGGTCAGGCCGTCCGCAAGATATTGGAGCGGATCGCCAAGGAAGGCCGAAAATACGGCATTTCCCTCGGCCTCATCACCCAGCGCCCCTCCGATCTGGCCGAGGGTGTCTTGTCGCAGTGCGGCACCATCATCTCCATGCGCCTCAACAATGATCGCGATCAGGCGTTCGTGAAGGCGGCGATGCCCGAAGGCGCGCGCGGCTTCCTTGATTCCATTCCGGCCCTGCGCAACCGGGAGGCGATCATCTGCGGCGAAGGTGTGGCCATACCGATCCGCGTCTCCCTGGACAATCTGGAGGAAGAGCGGCGGCCCGCATCGGGCGATCCCAGCTTTACCGAGCTGTGGCGGGAAGCCGGCGGCGAGCATGACATATTGGAGCGCACCATCACCCGCTGGCGCAATCAGGGGCGCTGATAGCGTCAGCCAGCAGGAACGATCCGTCCGGCAGGTTCCGACTCTGCGCTCATCGATTCCCGGCACTCTTCCTCGCTGGGGGGGACAACCAACTTAGCCTTGCGCCAGCCGCCCTGAAGATAGAGCAACGCCGCAAGCGTGAAGGACACGCCCGACCCGACCGGGAAACTGAGCCACAACGCGTCCGCGCCCAGCGACGGGTAGCCAAGGTGGTAGAAGGCGAGTCGCACGCCAAAGAGCGTGAAGATCAGAACCATCAACGGCGCGATCACCACGCCATTGGCCCGCATTACGCCGAAGAAGATCATCGTGCAGCCGAAGAAGAGGAAGCTCCAGCTAGCGAGCAGTTGCATGTGCCGCGCGACCTCTATCGCGCTGCTGTCCCCACCCAGGAACAGCGCCAGCAACGCCCGGTCGAACGCGATCAGCAGGACGATCATCGTGCCGGTGATCAGGCATTGATAGCCCAGGCCATAGCCGGTGATGCGGCTGACCCGGTCCCAGCGGCCCGCGCCGACATTTTGCGCCGCCATGGCGCTGACCGCCGCGCCCATCGCCATCGCGGGCATCTGAAGATAGGTCCATAATTGCTGCGAAGCGCCATAGGCGGCCGTGACCAGCAGCCCCTCCCGGTTGACGAGGCCGATCATGACGAGGCCGGAGGCGGACATGACGATCATCTGAAGGCCCATCGGCAGCCCCTTGGTCAGCATCACCCGCATCTGCGCGGCGGCGGGGCGCAGATAGGCCATCTCACTGCCGCGCAGCCGCAGCGGCAGGTCCTTGCGATAGGCGTAGAAGATGAGCGAGATCAGACTGATGAAACCCGCCGCTGCCGTCGCCGCCGCCGACCCGGCGATACCGAAAGCGGGAATGGGACCAAGGCCCAGGATCAGCACCGGGTTCAGGATGATGTCGATACCGACGCTGACCAGCATGAAGATGAGTGGCGTGCGCGCGTCGCCCGCCCCGCGCAGGCCCATCATCATCATGACGCTGAGCAACGAGGCGGGCATGGCGACGAAGATCACCCGCAGATAGACGAGCGCAAGGTCGAACGCTTCAGGTGGGGTCGCCAGCATGTGCAGCAACGCCGGGCTGCCCAGCCAGCCAGCGACCGAGACGATCATCGACAGGATGAAGCAAAAACCGACCGCAGAGCCAAAGGCGCGCCGGGCCGAGTCGATGTCGCGCGCGCCAACGGCCTGCGCGACCATCACGGTCGAGGCCATGCCGAAGCCGAACACAACAGAGAACATGAGGAACATGATGATGTTGGCGTTGGCCGTCGCCGCCAGCGCCTGTTCGCCCAGAAAACGCCCAACCCAGATCGCATTGATCGAGCCATTGAGCGACTGGAGGATGTTGGACGCGAGCGTAGGCAGCGCAAAGAACAGCAATGTGTTGCCGATCGGCCCTTGCGTCAGGTCGCGGCCCCCGCCTTGTTTCGCTCCTGCCATGCGCTCTCCCCTGCCCCGTTCCCCTCCCCCTCTAGAGGTTCAGGTAGGGGTGAGGGAAGAGCGCTTGAGCGATGATTTTACGCCCTAGGCGAGACGATCCAGCGCCGCCTTGAGCCGGTCCGCCTCCGCCGTCTTGTCGGCATGGTCCTCGCGCGCCTTGGCGATCGCCTCGGGCTTGGCCTTTTCGACGAAGGCCGCGTTGGAGAGGCGGCCCGCGAGGCTGTCGCGTTCCTTCTCCGCTCCGGCCAGCGCCTTGGCGAGACGGGCCTTTTCGGCAGCAAGATCGATGACGCCCTCCAGCGGCAGGACGAAGGTGGCTTCATCCACCACCACCTGCGCCGCGCCGCCATCGGGCGCGGGGTCGAAGGACAGCGCCTCGATCCGGGCGAGGCGGCCTAGCGCGGCGGTCTGGCGCTCGATCCTGGCGCGGGTCAGGTCGCCCGCTTCGCGGATATGCGCCTTCATCTTCGCGCCGGGTGGCACGTTGAGTTCGGTGCGCGCGGTGCGGACGGCGGAGACGAGGCGGATGAGCCAGTCGATCTCCTGCCCTGCTTCTATGTCCGGCGCGACAACCAACTGAGGCCATTGTGCGACGATCAGGTCTTTTTCCCTGCTGCCCATCGCATGCCATAATTCTTCGGTTATAAATGGCATGAAGGGGTGGAGCATGACTAGTATCTGGTCGAAGGCCCAGCCCGCGACGGCCTTCGTCTCGTCATCCATCTGGCCCTTCGTCAGTTCGATATACCAGTCGCAAAACTGGTCCCAGATGAAGTGGTAGATAGTATCGGCGGCGGCATCAAAACGCAGGTCAGCCATGGCTGCATCGAGCGCCTGCACCGTATTCATGACTTCGCCAATGATCCATTTATTGACTGGCAATGTCGCCGAAAAGACTTCCGCTGGCGCGATCGACGCAGAGGCTCCGACGCCATTCGACTGAAGGAAGCGTGCGGCATTCCACAGCTTGGTCGCGAAGTTGCGATAGCCCTCGACCCGCTTCTCATCCATCTTCACGTCGCGGCCCTGGCTTTCCATGGCGGCCATGAAGAAGCGCAGCGCGTCGGCGCCGAACTGGTCGATCAGGCCCAGCGGATCGACCACATTGCCCTTCGACTTCGACATTTTCTGGCCGTCAGCCGCGCGGACGAGGCCGTGGAGATACAGCTTCTTCCACGGCACTTCCTTCATGAACTCAATCCCCTGCATCGCCATGCGGGCGTCCCAGAAGAAGAGAATGTCGAAGCCCGAAATCAGCAGGTCGTTGGGATAATGACGGTCGACCTTGGCCGCATCCTCCGGCCAGCCCAACGTGGCGAAAGGCCAGAGGGCGGAAGAGAACCATGTGTCGAGCACGTCGGGGTCGCGGATCAGCGCCTTGTTACCGGCGAGCACCTGCGCTTCCGCTTCGGTTTCCGCGACGTAAGGGATGCCATCCTCGTCGAACCATGCCGGGATCTGATGCCCCCACCAAAGCTGCCGCGACACGCACCAGGGCTGGATATTTTCCATCCAGTTGAACCAGGTCTTTTCCCAGGTCTTGGGCACGATCTCGATCGCGCCTGACTTCACCGCTTCGATCGCGGGCTTGGCCAGCGTGTCGGCATCGACATACCATTGGTCGGTCAGCCAGGGTTCGATGACCACGCCGGAGCGGTCGCCATAAGGGGTCTGGATCACGCGATCCTCGATCCGTTCCAGCAGGCCCGCCGCCTCGATGGCGTCGACGACCACCTTGCGCGCCTCGAACCGGTCGAGGCCCAGATAGGCGTCGGGGATCAGGCCATCGCTGGTCTGGATCACCCTTGCGTCGGCATCGAGCATGTTGAGCATGTCGCCAGCCTTGAAGCCTGCGCGCTTGCCCACCTCGAAATCGTTGAAGTCGTGGCCGGGGGTAATCTTGACCGCGCCGCTGCCCAGTTCCGGGTCGGCATAATCGTCGGTGACGATCGGGATCAGGCGACCGGTGATCGGCAGGCGCACCTTCTTGCCGACCAGCGCGGCATAGCGCTCGTCGGTCGGGTTCACGGCTACGGCCATGTCCGCCAGCATCGTTTCAGGGCGCGTGGTCGCGACCGAGACCGTGCCCGATCCATCCTCCAGCGGGTAGGAGAAATGCCAGAATTTCCCGTTCGTCTCCTTCGTCTCCACCTCAAGGTCGGAGATGGCGGAGCGGAAATGCGGGTCCCAGTTGACGAGCCGCTTGTCGCGATAGAGCAGCCCGCGCTGGTGCAGCTCCACGAACACCTTGACGACGGCCTTCGAAAAGCCCTCGTCCATCGTGAACCGCTCATTCGCCCAGTCCATCGAGCAGCCCAGACGGCGTAGCTGGCGCGTGATCGCGCCGCCGCTTTCCGCCTTCCATTCCCACACCTTGTCGACAAACTGCTTGCGGGTGAAGTCGGTGCGCTTCTGTCCGGCGGCGTTCAGTTGCCGCTCGACCACCATCTGGGTGGCGATGCCCGCATGGTCGGTGCCCACGACCCACAGCGCATCCTTGCCGCGCAGCCGTTCGTACCGGATCACCACATCCTGCAACGTATTGTCGAGCGCATGGCCGATGTGCAGGCTGCCCGTCACGTTCGGCGGCGGGTTGACGATGGTGAAGGGCACAGCGTCAGGGCGTTCCGGGCGGAACAGGCCCTTCTCCTCCCAATGGGCGTACCAGCGGGCTTCGATTTCGGCGGGGTCGAATGTTTTGGGCAGATCAGTCATGGCTGGGCTTTAGCGGCACAGGCGCGAAGATCAAATAGTCAACACCATGATGACGCGCCGGTCAACGCGCCTGAACCTCGTTCGTCATCCTGTTGACGAACCGCACGGCGATTGGCTTTCCGTCCTTGCCGATAAACGACGCCCCCTTGCGGCCGACAGGATATTGCACGCATGGATCGGATGGCGTCGTAAAATCGACGGATTTTTCCACCGTGCATTTTTCCACAACCCCCTCTTTACTGACATCGACCAGCACCGTGAGGGATCGGGGTTCGGGAAGGTTGATCGGAAATCCTGCCGGCAAAACCCACGATACCCGGCTGCTGAAGATGGATTCCACCTTCTTCCCCGTGGCGTCCCGCCCCGGCGCGAAGGAGGCCCGCGCCTTGAGCAACGCACAAGCGGTCGCGTCCAGCACGGGGGAACCACTGCTGCTGCTAATCACGCAGTCCTTGACGCTGCCATCCGACCCGACGAGCAGGCGGAAGCCGCTCGCCCCCGTCACGCCCTTTGCGCGCTCCGCGCTGGGGTAATCATCATCCTTGATCCAGTCTGATGGAGATCCGCGTGGAACCGGTCCAACAGGATCGCTGGCGAAGGCAGTCGTTACACCAGAGGCCAGAAACAGGATCGTCGCAATTATTCGGCGCATCGCAAAATGTCATTTCAGTTCGTTTCGAATCCGTATTAATGACATTTGTGACGATTTCATGTGAAGCACGCATCACTTCCCCGTCCACTTGTCGGTCCAGGCCAGCACCTCGTCATACCATTGGAGCGAGTTTTTCGGCTTCAACACCCAATGATTCTCGTCCGGGAAGATGAGCAGTTTGGACGAGATATTGCGCCGCTGGAGCGCGGTGAAGGCGGCCAGCCCCTGCGTATAGGGGATGCGGAAGTCCTTTTCGGAGGTGACGACCAGCATCGGCGTTTTCCACGCGGTCACATGGGCGACCGGGTTCCATTTCTCATATTCGGCGGCCTGCTCATAATAGGGGCCGCCATGTTCGCGCTCGTCGAACCAGAGTTCTTCCGTCTCATAGGCCATGGCGCGGGCGTCGAATACGCCGTCATGCTGGACCAGGCATTTGAAGCCATCGGGCCAGACGCCCGCGATCCAGTTCATCATATAGCCGCCATAGCTGGCGCCCAGCGCGCAGGCGTTCGCGCTATCGACGGTCGCATCCTTCGCGACGGCGGCAGCGAGGCCGAGCTTCAGGTCTTCGAGCGGCTTGCCGCCCCAATCCTTCTGGATGCTGTCGGTGAAGGCCTGACCATAGCCGGTGCTGCCATGGAAATCGACGGTTACAGCGGCCATGCCATGGGCGGCGAACGCCTTGGGGTTCCAGCGGTAGGACCAGCTATCGTTGAAGCTGCCCTGCGGCCCGCCATGGACCAGATAGGCGGTGGGGAGCTTGCCGGTCGCGCGCTCCTTTGCAGAGGATAGGGGCTTGATGATCTGGCCCCAGACCGTGTCGCCATTCGCGCCCTTGAAGCTGAACCGTTCGACGCTGACATCATCGACGTCAGCAAGGCGGTCCGCGTTGACCGCGGTGAGGCGAAGGGGCTTGCCGCCCTTTACGGGCATTTTCCAGAAGTCGGCGGGGAACTGGATGGAATCGAGCGCATAGACGAAGCCGCCACCGGCCAGCGGCGTGACCGATCCGACATGGCCACGCTGCGTCAGTCGCGTGACTTTCCCATCGGCGACCGCAACCCGGAAGACGGGATGATCGAGCACTTCGTCAGCGGTGACGAGGACGGATTTGCCATCGGCCTCCCAGGCGATCGAACTGACAGAGCGATCCCAATCCTGCGTCAGCGCCCGCGTCTCTCCACTGGCAAGGTTGCGGAGCATCAGGACCAGCCGGTCGCTCTCATAGCCCGGCCGCGCCATCGCGCCATAAGCGAGCCACTGACCATCGGGCGAGACAGCGGGCATGGTGTCGGTCGCGTCGTTTGCGTCCGTAAGGTTGACAGGCGCGCCGCTGCCGTCAGCGGGCGCAGCGAAAATGTCGAGATTGGTGGAGAGCGGCTCGATCCGCCCCGCTTCGCGCAGGGCAAAGAACAGCGTCTTGCCGTCCTTGCTCCAGGCCAGTTCTTCCACGCCGCCAAAGGGTTTGGACGGCGCGTCACCCACCAGCTTGCCCATGACCGAGACAGCATCGCCGCCCGTAATCGGCATCACGAAAATCTGCGCGCGCTGGCCATCGCTCCATGTGTCCCAATGGCGCACGAACAGTTGGTCATAAACCCGACCGCTACCCTTATTGGGGTTCGCCTCTGCTGGCTTGGCGTCGGCGATGGTGCGGGCGCCGACCGGACGGTCGGTCCACAGCGCGACCTTGTCGGCGGCGGGGCTGAGCAGGAAACCCGCAATACCGCCGGGCACGGTCGTCACCTGCACAGGCTGGCCACCGGCGAGCGGCGCGCGCCATAACTGGTCATCGCCACTGGCGTTGGACAGATAATAGAGTGAAGCGCCGTCGGGGGAGAAGACCGGCGAGCCTTCGTTATGTTCAGGGACAGACGCGATCAGGCGCGGCTTGGTTCCCTTCCCTTCGAGCGACAGGAGATAGAGATCGGTGCGGCCACGATTGGCGGCAAGGTCGGTGACGCGCAACTGATAGGCAAGCCATTTGCCGTCGGGCGACGCCGCCGGGGACGCAATCCGGCTGAGGCCGACCATGTCGCGCGGGGTGAAGGGACGCGCGGCGGCTGGTGCGGATGACAGGGCAAAAGCGGTCGTGGCGGCGAGAAGGGCGAGTGCCCCGGCAAGTGGCTTTATCATGGCGCCACCCTATGCCCCGCCCGAATGAGGGGCAAGCGGGACTTTAGCGGTTGGTAATGCGGGAAATTTCCTTGGCTACCATCTCTTCGACCAGCGACGGCAGGCGAGCGTCCAGCCAGTCCTTGAGCATCGGGCGCAGCATCGCGCGGACGAGGCCGTCGAGCGTGTTGTCCACCCCTTCAGCCGGGGTCACCAGCATGGACGACAGAGCGGAGAGCGACTGGCGCGCGGCTATCTCGCTTTCTACCGACAGGATCGACGAAGGATCAGTTGCAGCCTCCTCACGCTCCTGTGCGGCGGGCACCGAAGCAGCCTCAGTCGCAGCTTTTCGGGTGGACACAGGCTCCTCCATGATCTCGTCGGTCAGCTCCAGCACTTCTTCGCTGCACGCTTCTGGCTCGACCTTCGATTCAGAAAGCGGTTCGGGCGAAGGCACGGCGATCTCTTCGGGTAGATGGTCCGACACGGACGCTGCGCGACCGCGCCGGGGGGCGGCGGCCTGGACAGCCTCCTCGCCTTCCTCGGCGATGATGCGCTTGATCGAGGAAAGAATCTCCTCCATCGATGGTTCCTTGCTCATGTCACCCATCGCCGCTTTCATGCCCCTGTATTCAGGGCGGCCGATCGTTAACACAAAAGGTTACTGGGCCGCCTGATCGCTCACATTGGCGTTTTGGGGCGGCGTGTCAACGGTGCGCGTAGCGACGGGCATGGGCGCCTTGTCATAGTCCCAATCCCACCATTTGCCTTCGACCCGGTCGTAATTGACCATCGGATCATAGAGCGCGCCGCCCTCCAGCCCCAGGTTCTTGGCCTCCGCATGGCCCATCGCGGCCAGCAGACTAAAGCCCGCGACATAGGCGTTGCGCCGTGCCGAAACCAGTTCAACGCGCGCGGTCAGCGCTTCCTGCTCGGCATTGAGGATATCGAGGATCGTGCGGCTGCCGACCGAATTTTCGGCACGCACGCCCTCCAGCGACAGGCCGGTCGCATCGACCGCTTTCTGGCTAGACTGGATCGTCAGCAGCGACGCCTGCCAACTCGCATAAGCAGCGCGGGCCTGGGCGATGACCCCGCGTTCGGTGCCGATTTCCTGCTCGATCGCCTGCGACTCGAAGGCCTGGCTCTGACGGACCTGCGCGGCCGGGCGGCCACCCTGATAGAGGGGAATGGTCAGCGTGGCGCCAGCGGCCGCACTCTTGTTCTTGTCCAGTTCGAGATCGAGATAGGTGGTGTAGCTGCCCTGGACAAAGCCCGACAATGTGGGCTGAACCCCAGCCTTCGCAACCTTTACATCATAACGCGCGGCGTCATGCGCCTTCTTTGCCGCCAGTATGTCGGGATTGTCGATCAGTGCGACCTGGACCGCTGCTTCCGGCGTGGCGGGCAGGCCCGGCAACGCTGGCGGCGGCTGAAGATCGTCGGGCGCTTCGCCCACCAAGGCGATGTAGTTTTCCCGGCTGGCAATGAGGTTCGCTTGGGCCGTCTGCAAATCCGAACGGGCCAGCGCGAGACGCGATTCGGACTGGGCCACGTCGGTGCGGGTCAGGTCGCCGACCTCGAACCGATCGTTACTGGCCTGAAGGTTGACGTCCAGCACATTCACATTGGCGCGGTTGAGCGCGACGATCGCACCGTCACGAATGACATCCATATAGGCGGCGACGACCTGCGAGAAGATGCTCGCCTCTGTCGCGCGCAGATTGGCCTGCCCCGCCTCGACCCGGATTTCCGCCGCCTTGACGCCATTGCGGACTGCTCCACCCTGATAGATGGGCACCTCGACACTTCCCGTTCCCGAAAGCGAGCGATGCGGCTGGTTGAAGCTCAGTCCCGCCACAGGCCTGACCAGCAGTTCCTGAAACTGCGCCTGTGCCCTTGCCGCAGGCCGCCCCGCCGCCTTCTGAATCGGCACATTCTCATCCGTGGCCCGCTGCCCGGCGCGCGTTGCTGTCAGCGTCGGATTGCTGCGATAGGCCTTGACCAAGGCTTCCTGAAGCGTGCCCGCCATAGCCGGTGCGCCCAGAGACGTGGAAACCAGCAGCAAGGCTGTCGCGACCGAACGCGGGAAGGAAATGCGCTTTGCTGTCATGGGCCCCAGTCTTATTTAGAAAACGTCTTTATTCAGAAAAAACGTCTTTTACTCAGAAAACGAAACGCTCCGGCGCCGCAAAACCCGGCAAGATAACCATTTCCATGTCGACCAGGCTGGCAAGCCCCAGCGCCCCGGCAACCTTTCGGCCCGTGCACAGGCGCGTAACACCCCGTTCAACCAAGCCCGTGGCGACCCGCGCGCCCTCGGCAAGCTGCTCAACGATTGCGGCGGGCACTTCCGCCACCGCGCCGTCGATCAGTAGGACATCATAAGGCGCGGACGCGGACGCACCACCAGCCAACGATCCCCGGACCAGCGTAACGCCGTCGGTCGCCACCGTTTCAGGGCCGCCCTCTTCCTCGACCGCTGTGACTTTCGCTCCCAACGCGGCCAGCAGCGCCGCGCAATAGCCGGTGGCCGCGCCGATCAGCAGCACCGTTTCACCGGGCGCGATCCGCAGCTCGCTCAACAGCCGTCCGGTCGCCAGCGGCGGGTTAAGCGCGCGGCCACCCTCCAGCGGGACGGGGCGGTCGATATAGGCCATGGAACGGCGGGCGGCAGGCACATATGCCTCCCGCGGGGTCCGCGCCATCACCGCAATCACGCGCGTGTCATCAACATCGCTGGTGCGAAGTTGGCTCTCGACCATTGCGGCGCGCATGGATGAAAAATTTTGCTCGGTCACGACGGTTCCTCGCTTGGCACAACTGTATTGACAACGCAATACACTATGGAGATCAACGGACCTCTAAATCACCCGAAAGGCCACGCCAAGCGGCTTTGCACCCCGAGCGGCGAGAATCTTCGCAAAGGTGGAAGCGGACATGCTTGACTTTGGCGCCAAAGCCGCACATTTGCGACGCCCCACCACCGGATGGCCCGATGGCGGAGTGGTTACGCAGAGGACTGCAAATCCTTGCACGCCGGTTCGATTCCGGCTCGGGCCTCCAAAATCCTGTCTGGCGACGCCTGCCAATAGTTGAAAAAACCCCTGATTTCCGCTAGTTTATGTGCATTCGCTGATTGTCAGCGGGTGCCCCTGTTTGCCTGCAATTGCGGATGAAGGGGGCCTAATTTGGGGGCCCACTTGGCTCCAGCAGAATCGAGGCCCCCAATGGCGCTAACCGATACCGCTATCCGAAATGCCAAGCCCGCAGACAAGCCTTACAAGGTCGCTGACTCCCAAGGTTTGTATTTGCTCGTCAACCCAAGGGGCAGCAAGCTGTGGCGAATCCAATACCACATGAACGGCGTGGAGCGGAAGCTGGCGCTGTGGGCGTATCCGGAGATTACGCTGGCTTAGGCGCGCGCTGCCCGGGATGCAGCCCGCAGGCAACTGGCTCACGCGGTCGATCCTAATGTAGCCAAGCGGCAAGCCCGCATCGAGGCGAGCATTCGAGCCAGCAACAGTTTCGCTAGCGTGGCCGAGGAATTGATAGAGAAGAAATCGCGTGAGGGGCTGGCAGAGCCAACGCTGGAGAAGATGCGCTGGTTTGTGAAACTGATGGGGGCAGACTTTGGGAAGCGCCCTGTCACCGAATATCACGCCTCAGGAACTTCTTCATGAACTGCAAAAGCATGAACGGCGTGGCCGCTTGGAAACCGCCAATCTCCTGCGCGCCTTTGCCAGCCGCGTTTTTCGCTTTGCGGTCGCAACGGCGCGTGCCGAACGGGATCCAGCGCAACTTCTGATAGGTGCGTTGACCACGCCGAGGGTCAAGCGCTTCGCCGCGATCATCGATCCGAACGAGTTCGGTGCCCTCCTGCGCGCTATCGAAGATTATCATGGCGATCCCGCCGTCATGTATGCCCTGAAACTTACACCCCATGTCTTCCAGCGTCCGGGCGAATTGCGGCAAATGGAATGGGCGGAGGTCGATTTCGAAAAAGCGGTCTGGACGATCCCGGTAGCGAAGATGAAAATGCGCCAGCCCCATTCGGTGCCTCTATCCCGGCAGGCTCTCGCGATCCTGAAAGCCATGCGATCCTTATCCGGCTCCGGGCGCTATGTGTTCCCTTCAATCCGAACCAGAGCAAGGCCGATCAGCGATAATACCATCAACGCGGCGTTGCGGCGGATGGGTTATTCAAAAGAGCAAATGACGGCGAACGAATCCGGCAAATGGAACCCGGATGCCATCGAGCGAGCGCTGGCACATATGGTGGCGGGGTCTGTGCGTCGCATATATAATCAGTCCGCCTATTGGGCCGAACGTGTTGAAATGGCGCAGTGGTGGAGCGACTATATGGATGAACTGCGAAAAGGCGGAAACAGATGACGGGCGGCCCCGGTGAAGGATGGAAAATCTTTGCAGACGGGGATGATTGCGAAAATATTCCGCTCTGGAAAGCCTTGGCGCAATTCACGTCGGACGACCTGGACGAAGGCTTGAAGGTCAACGCTGCTGTCATCAATCAGGCAAAGCCGCCCTTTGCACGCTACTATAATGGCGCGTTCCTCGTCAGCATGATCTTTGGCTTTTTGTTCGCCATATTCCTGATCGGCCTGCTGATTTCAGTGCCTTCCAATTCGGCAAATCTTTTTTCCTTCCTTACTTTGACAACCCTCGCCGCCACGGCAGCTCCCCATATCTGGCGACAGGTCTACCAATATGGCTTGAAGACCCCGGACGCTCCTTTGGATTTGCCCCACGCTCCAGATCGGCATTTTGAGGAATTTCTGGGCTTTCTACAGAAGGCATCTGGCCCCCGCGCCTATTACATACCCCGCTTCGGAAAGAGGCGCGTGCTACTCAACCGCAGGCAGTTTTTCGGCAGACTGCGATATTTTCTGCTCTCCGAACACAGCGCGGATCGAGCGATGGTCATGCGCTTCCGGACCGGCCATTCCCTTCCCGGCGACATTTTCCTCCATCGCGACGACGTGGGGAAAGTGCTCGCTATGGGTAGGCGCGACCGCCGCAAAATGGGCCGCGTCGGCAACTCCTGCCTTAGCCGCACTTCGACAGGCGCTTGCGGCAGCTGATACCGAAATAACCGACGCACAAGACCAAAAGGTCGTAGCTTTGGAGGAAATGGCTGAAGCTATCCCCGGCAACGAAGAGGCGCATAAGAAGGCACGTAACTGGATTATCCAACGGCTTCCAAAATTTATGTTCCTCGAAGACTACCCGGAAATAAAGGGACAGCAGGACATTAACGCCCCCCTCTGAAGCCGACATTGAAGACCTTCTCGACCCTGCGGTATACGAGAAGCTTGTTCGCGAAACCTATGCGAAGGAATTGAGAGGCAAGACACTGGAATTGAATGCCCACATTCCTCGTATCGCCCGGCGGTTTGAAGCTGCCTTCGAAACCCTGTCCATTCCGTTCCACAAGACGCGACCGTCGCGGCTGTTCTTGCAGAAGATGGCAACCGATCCGTCGTCGGTTCTGCCAGCGGACAGCGAAGCGCGCTTCGAGCGGCTATGCAAAGCTATCAACGCCGCATTTGAAAAGCACTTAGCGCGATGAATGCAACGGTCGAAATTACGCGGCTTACTTACCGATACCCCGCCCAATCCTAGGGTCAGGACCTGTTAAATTGCTTGCGCATTGGGTGATGGGTTGATTCAATAGCAGCGTTAGGAGGCGCTGCCGATGGATGTTCCGTTTCTGCTGAGTGAGGCGCAGATGCGCCGGATCGAGCCGTATTTTCCCTTGTCTCATGGGGTGCCAAGAGTGGATGATCGGCGGATAGTGTCTGGGATCATTTACGTCATCAAGCACGGGCTGATGTGGCGCGACGCGCCCAAGGAGTATGGCCCACACAAGACGATCTACAATCGTTTCATCCGCTGGAGCAGGCTCGGCGTGTTCAACAAAATCTTCGCTGGCTTGGCAGCAAAGGGCGGCAAGCCCGACCAGTTGATGATCGATGCAACCCACCTGAAAGCACACCGGACGGCGGCAAGCCTGCTTAAAAAGGGGATGTTCCCCGACGTATCGGACGCACCAAAGGCGGCCTGAACTCCAAGCTACATGCCGTATGCGATGGCAAAGGCCGACCGCTCATCATGCTGCTCAGTGAAGGGCAGATGAGCGATTATAAGGGCGCTGCACTGATGATCGATGCCTTCCCGAAGGCAAAGGTCCTGCTGGGCGACAAGGGCTATGACGCCGACTGGTTCCGCGCGGCACTGGCCGACCGCAAGATCACGGCCTGCATCCCGTCAAAGGGGAACCGGAAAGTGCCCATTCCACACGACACGGCGCTCTATAGACAGCGGCACAAAGTCGAGAATATGTTCGGCAGGATCAAGGACTGGCGGCGCATCCACACGCGCTACGATCGTTGCGCCCATACCTTCATGTCCGCCATCTGCATCGCCGCGACCGTTATATTCTGGATCAATCAATGAGTCCTGACCCTAGGTTGGAATCTTGGTTAATTCATACGCCTTTGATTTTGAGTCATGTCCTCGTTGATATTACCCGGATTCCTTCGCCTCAATCATGCGGCGATTGGCGCTTGTAATGTCGGCTATTAGACTTGAGCCTTTTGAAACCCGCCATTCCGCAACGGCTAGAATCGCCAGGAGATGCCCGGCGTCATTGCGCCATTCTTGGTCACTAGGCGCTCTGATTGATTGTCCCGTAACCTGCCGCTCGTGGAAGCCGCTCCCAGTACGCCTGAAAGGCGGGGGCTGGGACTTTCACGACTGTCCGCTTCAAAATTGTGAATCGAAGGAAGCCGACATTCGCGAGATGAGCCTGGCCAACGGCCCCACCGGGTCGAAGGCGCCACTTCAAGTCATTCGGGAGGATATAATATGCTCTCGAAAACTGACCGTCGGCTTGTCTAATTTGGGGGCTTCATGACTTTCGTCATCCGAAATGCGTTCGCCATAGCACACTCTCTTTTGGGGCCGACAATTTCCTCTTTGTAGAAGAAAAGTCTTATTATTTCAAAAGTATAGCGTATTTTCAGCCTGGCTCAGACCGATCAATGGCACCGCTGTCGAGCAATGGAGCGACGTCCATATCCTGCGCGCCCAGTATAAGGCTCAATTTTTCCAGCGATGTGAGGATCATTGCCTGCTCCCATGCGGCAAGCGCGGAAAAATGTTCGGTAAACTGTGATTGCAACATGTCTGGCGCGCAATCCAGCGCCTCACGACCGTTGTCTGTAGTGCTAAGGATGAACTGGCGCTTGTCCCGATCACTGCGCTCGCGCGTGACGAGGGCCGACGCCACGAGCCGATCGACAACAGCGGTAATGGTTGCCTGGCTGAACTTCAGCGCGGCGGCAATGGCGCTTGGCGTTGCATGATCGCGCCCGTTGATTTCACGCAGCACCAAAAGCTGGGAAGGGGTCAGACCGGTCGATGTAGCGAGTTTGCGGCTGCCGATTTCAGTGGCCCTCAAAATACGGCGCAATGCCCGCAGGGTCAGGTTTGAAAGATCCGATTCCATCATCAGTAGCTATCCGTTTGCATAATGACGCGCCAATGGCATTTTCCTTTATATAGTGAAGGAAAATGCTAAGGCTGAATCGCCATTGTGCTCGTTGAATCGGGGTGTCGGGTTGAAAATTGTTCAATAGTTGGCATATATTGCGCCAAAGCGAGAGGCCGAAGGGATTCGGTCCAAGGAAAATACTTCGGGAGGCAAATCATATTTGATCGTAGATCCAATGCAGCATCCTTGCTGCCACGGCATTCTGCATCCCGTGAAATTGAAACAAGGCAGGATATGAAGTTTCGAGAGCCAGTGGTCCTGGATGGCCCGGAAATTACCGCGCTGATCGCAGCCTGCCCGCCGCTCGACAGCAATTCGGCTTATTGCAATCTTCTCCAATGCACGCATTTCGCGTCAACCTGTGTCGTTGCGGAGCAGGCCGGACAGATTGTCGGATGGGTGTCTGGCTATCGCCCTCCATCCGAGCCGAGCCATTTTTTTGTCTGGCAGGTCGCCGTCGCCCGGCAGGCCCGCGGCGAGGGACTGGCCCAGCGCATGATCGCCGAGTTGCTGAGCCGACCATCGGCCGCGAGCGTCACTCATCTCATAACCACGGTGACGTCCGACAACAAAGCCTCCTGGGCGCTGTTCGAGGGATTTTCGAGGCGCATTGGCGCCGATCTCGCCAAAGCCCCGCTGTTCGAACGCGACGCCCATTTCGCCGGCGCACATAACACCGAGTGGCAGGCGACCATCGGGCCTTTTCCCGCCGACTTCCAAATCAACATGCACGATACGGAGACATCGACCCCATGACCATCGCGCCCAAACCGACCCAGAATATACCTGATACCGGGATCTACGAACGTCGTGAATCGATCGTTCGCAGTTATGCCCGCTCCATGCCGCGTCAGTTCAACCGCGCAGAAAATGTGTGGATGCACGATAATGAGGGTGGTCGCTATCTCGACTTCCTGTCCGGCTGCTCGACGCTCAACTATGGACACAATCATCCAATTTTGAAGCAGGCGCTGCTGGATTATATCATCGCCGACGGTATCACCCACGGCCTTGATCTACATACCGACGCGAAAGCCGCGTTTCTTGAAACTTTTGAGACGTTGATCCTCAAGCCACGCGACTTGGACTATCGGGCGATGTTTACCGGCCCGACCGGGACCAACGCGGTCGAGGCGGCGATCAAGCTGGCCCGCAAGATTACCGGCCGCCAAATGGTGATTGCCTTCACCAACGGCTTTCACGGCATGACGCTGGGCGCGCTTGCCTGCACGGGCAATGCCGCCAAGCGCGGCGGGGCCGGCATTCCGCTAAGTCATGTCAGCCATGAACCCTATGATGGCTATTTCGGCCCGGATGTCGATACCGCCGCGCTGCTGGAACAGAAGCTGGCCGATCCGTCGAGCGGGCTTGATGCACCGGCGGCTATCCTTGTGGAAACCGTGCAGGGTGAGGGCGGCCTTAACGCCGCATCACCGGAATGGCTGCGCATGATTGCGGCGATCGCCAAGCGGCACGGGGCCTTGTTGATCGTTGACGATATTCAGGCCGGTTGCGGTCGTACCGGCGGCTTCTTCAGCTTTGAGGATATGGGCTTTACGCCCGACATCGTTACGCTCGCCAAGTCACTGTCGGGAATGGGCCTGCCCTTTGCATTGACCCTGTTCCGGGCCGAACTGGATCAGTGGTCGCCCGGCGAGCATAATGGCACCTTTCGGGGCAATAATCATGCCTTTGTCACGGCCACGGCGGCGCTGCGCCATTTCTGGAGCAATGACAGTTTCGCGGCAGATGTTCGGCGGCGCGGTGCGCTTCTGGAAAGCCGCCTCGACCGGGTTGCCCGCAAACATGGCCTGACGACGCGCGGTCGCGGGATGATGCGGGGCATCGACGTCGGCTCGGGTGAAATCGCATCGGTCATCACCGCCGCCTGCTTTGCCCGCGGCCTGATCATCGAAACGAGCGGCCCCCATGACGAAATCGTCAAGGTGCTCGCACCGCTCATCATCGACGACGCGGTCCTCTCGGGCGGACTCGATATTCTCGAAACCTGCGTGCGCGACGCGCTTTCCGCCACCTTCTGCGTGGCAGCAGAATAAAAGGAGATATTTCATGATCGTCCGCAAACTGAACGACATCCGCAAGTCCGACCGCAACGTGAAATCTGATGGCTGGGAAAGCGCGCGCCTGCTGCTGAAGGATGACGCCATGGGCTTTTCCTTCCATGTCACCACAATGTATGCCGGCGAAGAGCTGAAGATGCATTATCAGAACCATCTCGAAGCGGTCTTCGTGCTCAAGGGTACAGGTACGATCGAGGATCTGGGTACCGGCGAGATTCACAGGTTGGGGCCGGGCACGATGTATGCGCTCAACGCCAATGACCGTCATATCGTGCGGCCCGAAACGGATATATTGACGGCCTGCGCGTTCAACCCGCCGGTCACCGGCCGCGAAGTGCATGACGAAAATGGCGCCTATCCCGCCGAGGCAGATATGGTCCGCACGGCTGCGCTTACTTCTTGAAAACCCGATAAAAAGGGGGAGTTCCATGACAGACATCTACCCATCCCGCCATGCGGCGGAACCTGAAATGCTGCCCCGCCTCGACCCGGTCGTCCATGGCGACTGGAGCGAGGCAGCCCCGCTGTCACAGGCTCAGGCGGCGCAGTTCGATCGTGACGGCTATCTGGTGTTGGAAGATGTTTTTTCCGCGCAAGAAATCGCCTTCCTGCAACAGGAGGCCGGTACATTGTTGGCGGACCCGGATGCCCTAGATGCCGACACAGTCATCACCGAACCGGGTGGGCGCGAAATCCGGTCGATCTTCGAAATTCATCGCCAAAGCCAGGTGATGCGAAGGCTGGCGGCTGACACGCGTCTGGCCGACGTCGCTCGTTTCCTGTTGGATGATGAGGTTTACCTTCACCAATCGCGCCTAAACTATAAGCCGGGCTTTCAGGGCAAGGAATTCTACTGGCATTCCGATTTTGAAACCTGGCATGTGGAAGATGGGATGCCGCGTATGCGCGCGCTGTCGATGTCGGTGCTGCTGGCCGAAAATACGCCGCATAACGGACCGCTGATGCTGATCCCCGGATCGCACCGCAAATTCCTGACCTGCGTTGGCGAAACGCCGGACAATCACTACAGGATGTCGCTCAAGAAGCAGGAATATGGCGTTCCTGATGAGGATAGCCTGGCGGAACTGGCCGATGAAATGGGCATCGTTGCCCCCACGGGCAAGCCGGGCACGGTGATCCTGTTCGATTGCAATGTCATGCATGGGTCCAACGGGAACATCACCCCTTTCCCGCGCGCCAATGCCTTTCTTGTCTATAATGCCGTGTCCAATCGTCTGACTGCGCCCTTCGGCGTTCCCACCCCCCGGCCATCCTTCATTGCGGCGCGGGAGGCGAAGGCCATTGCGCCATGCAAGGGCGAACTGGTCGCGGAGGCGCATGCATGAACGGCACACATAGCGTCGAGAAAATTGGCGGCACATCCATGGCGGCTACCGCCAGCCTGTTCGACAATGTCCTGATCGCGGGCCGCAGGGGTGCTGATCTTTATAACCGCATCTTCGTCGTGTCCGCCTATGCAGGAATGACCGACTTGTTGCTGGAGCATAAGAAGGCGGGCGTGCCCGGCGTCTATGGCCGCTTCATCGCCGATGACGGGGCGAATGGATGGCTTCAGGCGATTGCCCATGTTCGCAAGGCGATGCACGAACGCAATGGCACGATGTTCGTCCGGTCGGAAAGTCTGGCCGAAGCCAATGCCTTCGTCGATCTGCGGATCGCGACGGTGCAGGCCTGTCTTCAGGATTTGGGACGTCTGCGTAGCCACGGACGTTTCTGCGTAAAGGAGCAACTGCTGACGGTCCGCGAACTGCTGGCAGGACTGGGCGAGGCACACAGCGCGCACAGCACGGCGCTGTTGCTGCGTGATCGCGGGATCAATGCCGTCTTCCTCGACCTGACGCTATGGGACCAGAATGACCTGCGTAGCCTGGATGTCAGGATCAGGGAGGCGCTGGCGCCGATTGACCTGTCGAGCGCAATGCCGATTGTCACCGGCTATGCGGGGTGCGAGGAAGGCATGGTCCGTCGCTATGCCCGTGGCTATTCGGAAATGACTTTTTCGCGCATCGCCGTCCTGACCGGCGCGCGCGAAGCGATCATCCACAAGGAATTTCACCTGTCCAGCGCCGATCCCCGGCTGGTGGGGGAAGCCGCCGCGAGAAAGATAGGCCGCACCAATTATGATGTGGCCGACCAGCTTGCCAATCTGGGCATGGAGGCGATCCATCCACGCGCTGGTCGCGGCCTGCGTCAGGCGCGCATTCCGCTGCGCGTGCGCAACACGTTCGACCGTGAGGATGAAGGGACATTGATCTGTGGCGATTATGTTTCCGACACGCCCCGCGTGGAAATCATCACCGGCATAGAGTCCATGCAGGCGCTGATGTTCTTCGAGCAGGATATGGTCGGCGAGAAGGGCTATGATGCGGCCATATTGGAGGCGTTGACCCGCCATGGGGCGTGGATCGTCAGCAAATCCTCCAACGCCAATACGATCACCCATTATCTGTCGAGCGATGCGGCGACGGTGACGAAGGTCATGGCTGATCTGCAATCGCACTATCCCGACGCGGCCATATCGACGCAGGCCGTGGCGATGGTGTCGGTGATCGGCAGTGATATTGCGCGGCCGGGACTGGTTCCCGACGCCCTGAACGCGCTGGGAGAGGCCAATATCGGCATGATCGCGATGCAGCATCAGATCCGGAACGTCGACATCCAGTTCATCATAGATTGCGCCGATTTCGATGCCGCGATCCGCGTCCTGCACGAACGCCTGGTCGAACAGGCGTTCGATAAGGCGGAAGGGCGTCAGGCGGCCTGATCTGCCTCTCCGTCATGTTGTCATCCCTCCTTCCGGTCCGAAGCCTGCTGGTCGCCATCTTCATATTGATGGGGGGCAGCGGCTTTCTGTCCACGCTGATCGGCCTGCGTCTGGAAAAGGGCGGCAGCGGCACGCTGATGATCGGCGCGGTCGCGACCGCCTATTTCGCGGGGCTGACGGTCGGCGCCCTGCGGGCTGGCCTGGTCGTACATCGTGTCGGGCATATCCGCGCCTTTGCCGCGTTTGTGTCGCTGCTGTCGGCCAGTACGTTGGCCTATGCCCTGCTTCAGCATGTGCTGTTCTGGGCATCGCTGCGGTTCATCGACGGACTGTGCGTCGCGGGCGTCTTCATCTGCCTTGAAAGCTGGCTCAACGAACGAGCGGAACCGCAAACCCGCGGGAGTATACTTGCGGGCTACATGATCGCGCTTTATTCGGGGCAGGCGCTTGGGCAATTTCTGCTGAACGTTGGCGGGACGCCCGCCATTCCCTTCCTGCTGGCGTCGATCCTCGTGTCGCTGGCCGTCATCCCGGTCGTCCTGACCCGTATCGCGGCGCCGTTACCGGGGCAGGATGCGCCCTGCTCCATGCGGCAGCTCTATATATCGTCCCCGCTGGGCTTCATCGGGGCGATGACGACCGGGCTTATGCTCGGCGCATTTTACGGGCTCGCCGCTGTCCATGTCCGCAGGCTGGGACTGGACCTGGCGCAGACCGCCAGCTTCATGAGCGTGGTCATTCTGGGCGGGGTCGCCCTGCAATGGCCACTGGGGCGACTGTCCGACCGGTTCGATCGGCGCCGGGTCATCGTCGCCAGCTTTGGCGCGACGATGATGGCCAGCCTGGGTTTGACCGTGACCGACGGCATGGGAGCGCAATTGCTGGCGCTGGGTGGAGTGTTCGGTGGCCTGAGTTTTGCGCTCTATCCGCTCTGTGTAGCCCATACCAACGACCGGTTGGCGCCGGCAGAACGGGTCGCCGCCAGTGGCGGACTGGTGCTGCTCTATTCCATTGGCGCGGCGCTTGGTCCGACCGGCGCCGCAACCGCGATGACGGTCTTTGGTTCGGGCGGGCTGTTTCTGTTCATTGCGCTTTGCGCTGCTGGTACGCTGACATTCGGCCTGTGGCGTCAGGCTTCATCCGACCCCGTGCCAAGCGATAGTCAGCAAAATTACCAGATTTTGCCGCGCACAACCCCCATTGCGGCGCTGCTCGATCCCCATGCGCCCGAACAAGCTTCGGCGCGGCCGTCCGATCCGCCTGCGCCACAGAGAATAGGATAACGCCATGCAATCGACTTCGCTTTCCCTTCCGTTGGAAGCGACCGCACAGACGGTCGATCGAGCGACCCTGCGACGGGCCATCGGCGCATCGGCCATGGGCAATGCGACCGAATGGTTCGACTATGGCATCTACGCCTATGGCGTGACCTATATTTCGGCGGCGCTGTTTCCCGGTGAAACCGATGATGCGATACTTTTTGCTCTGGCGACCTTCGCCATCTCCTTTCTGGTGCGGCCGCTGGGCGGCTTGTTCTGGGGGCCATTGGGGGATCGGATGGGGCGCAAGTCGGTCCTGGCGCTGACCATCCTGATGATGTCGGGCGCGACGGTATGTGTCGGCCTCATCCCGGCCTACGCCACGATCGGCTTCTGGTCGCCGCTGCTGTTGATCGTCCTGCGCATGGTGCAGGGCTTTTCGACCGGCGGTGAATATGGCGGCGCCGCTACCTTCATGGCCGAATATGCGCCAGACGATCGACGAGGGTTTTGCGGCAGCTTTCTGGAGTTCGGGACGCTGGCGGGGTTCTCGCTTGGCGCCTTGTTGATGCTGGGCTTCTCCCTGACGCTGGGGGATGCGGCGATGCATGACTGGGGTTGGCGCATCCCGTTCCTGGTGGCGGGTCCGATGGGACTGGTCGGCATGTATCTGCGTTCCAAAATGGAAGATACGCCCGTCTTTCGCGAGGCGGAGGAGGCCGCGCATGGCGCCGAGGCCGCATCGCCAAGGCTGGGCGCGCTGATCGCAGGCTACTGGCGTACCTTGCTGGTGATGGGGGGGCTGGTCGTTGCGCTCAATGTCGTCAACTATACGTTGCTCAGCTACATGCCGACCTATCTCCAGCGCCGCCTGGGCCTTTCGGTGGACGACGCCCTTATCGTGCCGATCATCGGCATGCTGTTCATGATGCTGCTGCTGCCCTTTGCCGGGGCGCTGTCGGACCGAGTCGGCCGAAAGCCGCTCTGGCGCTTCTCCCTTATCGGACTATTCCTGCTGGTCGTGCCGCTCTATCTGCTGATGGCGACGGGCTTTGCTGGGGCTGTCATTGGCTTCGCCATATTGGGCCTGCTTTATGTGCCGCAACTTGCGACGATATCGGCGACATTCCCCGCCCTGTTTCCCACCAACGTGCGCTTTGCCGGCTTTGCCATCGCCTATAATGTTGCAACCTCCCTTTTTGGGGGCACTGCGCCCGCCATTGGCAGCGGCCTGATCGGCCTTACCGGCAATGAATTGATGCCGGCCTTTTACATGATGCTGGCCTGCGTCGTTGGACTGATCTCACTGCGCTTCATGCCGGAAACCGCCGGACGATCGCTGCGCGATAGTGCGTATTTTGAGGAGACCAAGCATTGATCGGCCAGCTTCATATCGCAAAATCCAGCATCGACATCCTGACGCAGGGATTCGTCACGCATCCCTGGATGCAGGCAATGCTGGCGATCGCGATCATGCTGATGGTCGCCGCCATTGCCAACTGGATCGCCAAGCGGATCGTGTTGCGATTGATCTTGCGCCTGTTGGAACGCACGTCCATGGCTGTGGAAGTCCGCTCGCTCGGTCTTATTGTCGCGCGGCTGTCCAACATTCTGCCCGCCGTCATCGTGCAATTGGGGATCGCAACGGTCCCGCATCTGCCGGCGTGGGCGCTGGTCCTCGTCCGCAACTTGTGCACCGCATTCATTATTCTCACCCTTGCCATGGCGCTCAGCGGCGCGCTCAACCTGCTCAATCAACTTTATCAGCGGCGGCCCGACGCAGCGAACCGGCCGATCAAGGGCTATGTTCAATTGGGCAAGCTGCTTGTTTATGGCGCCTGCACCATTTTGATAATCGCTGCGCTCATGGATCGTTCACCGCTTCTGTTGCTGTCCGGGCTGGGCGCGATGGCAGCGGTGCTGATGCTGGTGTTCAAAGACACGATCCTTTCGCTCGTCGCTTCGGTTCAGATCGGTTCGAACGACATGATCCGGGTTGGCGACTGGATCGAGATGCCCCAGCTCAATGCAGACGGCGATGTGATCGACATCGCGCTGCATACAGTGAAGATTCAGAACTTCGACAAGACGATCACCACGGTGCCGACCCATCGCCTCATTAATGAAAGTTTCAAGAACTGGCGAGGCATGGCGGAATCGGGCGGGCGCCGCATCAAGCGATCAATCATGATCGATCAAAACAGCGTGCGCTTCCTGACGGATGAGGAAATTACCGACTTGTCCGGATACAGGCTGCTCGGCGACTATCTTGAGAGGAAAGAAGCCGAGATCACGCATTTCAACGCAGAGAATGGCATTGAAGGAGACATTAATGCCCGGCGTTTGACCAATATCGGCACTTTTCGAGCCTATGTCGTCGCTCTTCTGGCGGCCCATCCTGACATCGCGCGGGACAAGGCCATGCTGGTTCGGCAACTCGCGCCGGGCGAATATGGCCTGCCGTTGGAAATATATGCATTTGCGACCACCACCAGGTGGAGCGATTATGAAGACATCCAGGCCGATATATTCGACCATCTCCTAGCGATTCTTCCAGCCTTTGGATTGCGCCTGTTCCAACGGCCCACTGGGCTGGACTTAACCTTTCATTCGAACAATATCCGCAATATGCCCCTTGCAAGTTCGGTGGCTGTGTAAGAGATCGCCAAGCATGCGGTTAGCGACGCGCTTCGAAAAACGTCGTCATTTTCGGTTGCAAAAGAGCTACTTGCGCGCTCAGTTCGCGGCCCAACATGGTCAACATCCAGTTACGGTGCTGGACCATGAAAGCCGCAAAGCCATCCGCGCTGGCTGGATTGAAGACCGGCACTGCCCAATTGGACTGGGGCTCGGTATAGAAAGGGTCGACATTCCATCCCGCTGGTGAAAAGCCTAGGACGTACGGTCGGTATTGCCGCCACGCGTCTTCTCATCCCGCTGTCCTATCTGGCCATCCTCAGCGGCACGCTGACGCTGGTCGGCACGTCGACGAACCTGCTGGTGGACGGCGTCGCTCAGGAAATGGGCAGGTATATTCGAAATTACTTCGATCGGTGTGGTTGCCCTGCTTGTAGGTGGCCTCACCTTGCTGATCCTGGGGCCAAAGCTGTTGCCTAATCGTCCCGATGATGAACTGGATGCTGACAGCGATCGTCTGTTCATCACCGAACTTGCACCTTCCCTGGACGGTGTGGACAGCGCGCAAATGAACGACATCAAGGCCCTGCGCCGCGGGGCGGTCCGCGTAATCGGAATAAGACGCGGATCGCAGATCCTGCGCAATGTCGGGATGGGTCAGGAAATCGTGCCGTCGGACCGGATCATCGTCGCAACCAGCGCACATGAGCTCGACGCGCTCGCACGCTCCCATGATTTTGTCGTCGGCCTCCAGAATATCGGACGGCCCATCAGGCTGGCGGAGGATGAGCGCGATGAAACAGTCAGGCTCATCGGCATCACTCTCGCGCCGACGCATCCGGCGATCGGCCGCAAGCTGCGGGAAATTCCCTTCCTTTCCAATCCTGGCGTGCGTGTACTCGGACATAGCCGTCCACGCCATGTCGCAGGGCCGGACCTTGCCAATGTGCGGTTGCGGGCAGGCGATAGCCTGCTGGTCGCTGCGGATGATCAGGCGGCGGCCGAACTGCGGGAGAATACCAACTTCATCGCCGAGGATACCAGTGGCGTGCGGCGTTACCGCAGGCGGCGTGCGCCGATTGCTGCGTTGACCCTTGGGCTGGTTATTGTTGGTGCAGCTTTCAACATCATGCCGGTCTTTGCCCTGGCCTTGATGGGCGTGGCGATCGTACTTGCCACGCGGTGCCTTGATGCGGAGGAAGCCTGGTCGGCCATCGACGGCAATATCATTGTCCTCATCTTCGCCATGCTTGCCTTTGGGCTGGGGCTGGAGAAGGCGGGAAGCGTGAAGTTGATCGTCGACACGCTCTCGCCCTGGATGGCGGCTATGCCCCCCCTTGCGCTGATCATCGCCATCTATGCGGCGACCTCGGTTTTGATCGAGACGGTCACCAACAATGCGGTGGCCGTCATCATGACACCAATTGCCATCGGCATCGCCGGTCAGAATGGCATAGACCCCCGCCCGCTCATCATCGCGGTGATGTTTGCCGCATCGGCGAGCTTTGCTACACCCATCGGCTATCAGACCAACACGATGGTCTATGCTGCGGCCGATTACCGGTTCGGGGACTTTGTGAAGATCGGCCTGCCGATGAACGTGATCGTGGGTCTGGCAACGTGTGCTGCAATCTATCTGATGACCTGAAGGGATGTCTGACGCAATGAACGCCCCATCGCCGAACAATCTTTCATCCGAGCATCCCTTCGCCCCTCGGCGCTGGGACCAAGTACCGCTCTATCGCTGGTGGCGCAAATCGGTCGTGGGTTCGGTCAATCAGGAAAAGGTCGTCGCGCGGATCATGGAGGAAAGCGGCTGTACGCCCCGCTATCTGTTCATGACGATGATGTCGGCGGGCATCGCGGTTCTGGGATTGCTGCTGTCCTCTCCAGCGGTCGTGATCGGCGCGATGCTGATCTCGCCGCTCATGAGTCCCATCCTGGGGCTGGGCTTCAGCCTGGCCCTGTTCGATTTCACCGAAATGCGCCGGGCTCTGTCGGCGCTGGCCATCGGGGCAGGGGTGGCCCTTCTGTTCACCGCTTTCATCGTTCTGATGTCACCACTCAAAGCCCCGACAGCCGAGATATTGGCGCGAACCCGGCCCAACCTCTTCGATCTGCTGGTGGCCCTGTTCGCAGCACTGGCGGGCACATTCGCCATCATTCGCGGCAAGGGGGAAACGATCGTCGGCGTGGCCATCGCCACCGCCCTGATGCCGCCGCTAGCCGTCGTCGGCTTTGGCCTTGCCACATGGAACATGCCGATACTGGGCGGCGCGCTGGCGCTGTTCGTGACCAACTTCGTGACGATCGCGCTCTCGGCCATGATCATGGCGCGCTATTATGGCTTTGGCCATTATCTATCGAGCCAGCAGAGCTGGACCCAGACTATCCTGCTCATGCTGCTATTTGTGGCGATGGCCGTGCCGCTTGCCCTGTCGCTCAGCCGGATTGCCGGTGAAGCTTTGGCGGCGAGCCAGATCCGGTCCTTCCTCTCCAGCCGCTTTGGCGCGGACGCGCGCGTGACGCAGCTCGATGTCGATTTTGACCGAACGCCGCTTGGCGTGCGAACGGTCGTCATTGCGCCGCGATCGAGAGCCGAAAGCAATGCATTGCTCCAGACCGACCTGAGCGACCGTCTTGGACGGCCTGTGGCCCTGCGGGTCGATCAGGTCCTGCTCGATCCAGGGGCTGGCTCCGTCGAAGCCCAGCGTGCCGAATTGCAGCAGGCCAATGATGCTGTGGCGCGGGATATCAGCAGGGCCAATGGCGTGGCCGGGCTCGTTGCGCTCGCGGCGGGCGCGGCACCGGAGGCCATAACGATAGACCGGGATCATCAGCGGGTCACCACAGCCGCATCGCCGCTACCGGGGGCTGATCTTGCCACCTATGAAGCACTGGAACAGCGTGTCACGAAATCCGTGGAGGGGTGGCAGGTCGCGATCATTCCACCACTTTCACCGCTTCCCGTGGTCAGCTTCGCAGACAATGTCGATATACTCGATGCAACGGCCCATCAGGCGGTGTTGCTGTCGGCCTGGGCCGCGAGACGTTGGAACAGTCCGCAAATCGCGGTGCCTGGCCTTCCTTCCAGCGCCATTGAAAAGCCGCTTCTATCCCAACGCCGCGCATTGGCGGTCGCTGGCCTCCTCAAGCAGCAAGGCATAACTGCCATCGCTGCCCCGCCAGCAGGGCAGAGCTTCCGGTTGGAGATAGCAGTCCAGAATATCCGCTAAATCTGACGCCGGAGTCGCTGCCTCCGCGAAGGCAGAAATGACCGATGAAAGATAAAATCTATAGAAATCCGGCATTTTCGGGCCAAGGCTGGTGGCCGATTAGCGGTTCATTCGTTAGGAAGCCACGACTATGGATGCTCCCAAAATATTGACCCGCCCTTTCTGTCGCCTGGAGCATGGCCTTCACCCTTGGGTGGCCTATGCCATCGTCCTGCGACTTGTGTCACCGGTATCAGCTGCCGAGTCATGAGACTTTTCCCCGGAGCACGCCAAATTATCGATTATGCGAAGGCATTGGCCATAACGGATGGGACCGACAAGGCGCGCGATGCCCTCTCTATATTCCGCCGCCGGATTGCAACGGGCGTGGGTGCAGTGTTATTGGGCTTGGTAGCCATCGCCTTCGCAAAGCTTGGCGACCATGTACAACAGTTGTTCCTGCGTTTCAGTTCGGCCTGGCCCTATGGTGCGCTGATCCTGACGCCGACGATCTTTGCAGGTACCGTTTATCTGACCCGGCTGTGGGCGCCCGATGCGCGAGGGTCTGGCATTCCGCAGATCATAGCAGCGTCCAGAAATCCGGTGCGTGATGCTCTAGGACCGCTGGTTTCGCTTAAAACTGGGGCATTCAAGCTCGTAATGACCCTGCTGATGCTCTGTGGAGGTGGATCGGTCGGTCGCGAAGGGCCAACGGTCCAGGTGAGCGCGGCGATAATGGTCGCAGTCCATCGGTTTCTGCGCGTACCGATTACGGCGGGTGTTCTGATCGCTGGCGGCGCTGCCGGGGTTGCTGCTGCCTTCAACACCCCTTTGGCGGGCGTAGCCTTCGCAATTGAGGAATTGGCCTCCGCCTATGAACAGAAGGTGGCCGTGCTCGTCATGGCCGCCGTAATGGTCGCGGGCCTGGTCAGTCTAGGTATCGCGGGGGACTATATCTATTTCGGTGCGATGCGACAGACGCTCGACCTGCGCGGGGTACTGCTGGTCGCGCCCGTTGCGGGTATCGCTGGCGGTGTCGCTGGAGGTCTGTTCTCGCGAGCATTGCTTGGTTTTTCCGTGGCTCGCCGCCCGTGGATACGCGCAATCAAACAGCGGCCGGTTGCTGTCGCTGCCGTCTGTGGCTTGCTCGTCGCGATCCTTGGCATTGTCAGCATGGGCGCAACCTGGGGCACCGGATATGAAACAACCCGTCATCTGGTGGAGGCGCAGGGCGGATCTTATTGGTTCGGGCCTGCGAAATTTCTGTCGACCCTGGCAACCGCGCTGAGTGGGGCGCCCGGCGGCATTTTTGCGCCCTCGCTCTCCGTAGGCGCGGGGCTCGGTGATTTGCTTACCAGTATCTTCCCTGAAGATCCCAAGGGCGCAGTCGTGTTGCTCGGCATGATCGGCTATTTCGTCGGCGTCGTGCGCGCACCCTTAACCGCTGTCATCATCATCACCGAAACGACCGCAAGTCGCGGCATGATCGTGCCGCTATTTGCCACTGCGCTGATCGCAGACCTCGTAAGTGCGCTTGTGTGCCGGGAGCGGCTATACCATGGGCTGGCCAAGCCATTCCTCATGACTGACGGGACGAATATATTCGACAGACATCTAATCAAGTAAAATTCTGCATACCTATTTTCTGAAAAAGTCATTAGTTTAAAAGATATTTTTAGGATTCATATAAGCAATAATTCATAATTATGGGTCGTATTAGAAATAATTATTCGCAACCATATCTGGTGTAATTTAATGCGATTTTAAAAGATATTAATTATAATGCGGATATACGTTTTAATACTAAAGTCCATTACTTAGAATGCTACGGATATTTCTTTCAATGGAAGATATTCGTTCATATCCAGCAGTAGCCGGACCGTCTCAAGGCGACCAATTTGGAGTCGACAGTTCAATAGCTGACCGTCCGCAGCAGGGCGTCGAAAATTGGTCCCTGACCGGCAAGAAAGGGTCGGGAGTCGTCGCCGCTCGAGTGCAGGCAAGAACGGTGGCTTCCTCGAGTCGGTTGTCTGCAAGCTGCCATTCTGGAAACGGCCATTAGCGAAGCCCGACGAAAAGACAGCGGCGGGCTAGTCAGCCGGTGAGTAAGCCCGGCGTGGACGGGGGCGGCCACCCTGGTTGATCCGCCTACCCAGCTACATTCACGGCCCATCCCTTGTGCTTGGCCTTGTGGTATAACTGATTGAGAAACCAATGTGATTCCCGATTGCAGCATGACCGAACTGTGGCCTTTTTGGGGCCCCATCACTCATATGGTTTTCGATAGATATCTGAAAATTAACACAAAACTATTGTGAGCTCGATTCGGCTCGGCTAATGCCGCTGAACTGCTCAACCAGCGACTATGACCGTTAGCGATCTGGGATCGTTTTCGATCTGGCGCGGCAACGGGTTTCAGCGTGAACGCTGGGCGGCTGTTGCCTATGACCTGGATCACCGGGTTTGCGATGCAAACAGTGACCTTGAGCCTATCCCAATGGTCCAGCAGTCCAGTTATCGGAGCGTCCATGAAGCAGCTTGTCGCCTTCGACCTTGACGGTACTCTCGCCGAAAGCAAGCAACCGCTCCAAGAACCCATGCAGCAGGCACTGGCCGAACTTCTCGCCGTCGCGCAGGTCGCGGTCATTTCGGGTGGGGACTGGCCGCAGTTCGACAAACAGGTCGCCAGCCGCCTTCCCGCGCACGCCGATCTGTCAAAGCTGTGGCTGATGCCAACGACCGGAACGAAGCTTTACACCCATCAGGATGGCGCCTGGGCGCCGGTTTATGCCGAACTGTTCGACGAGGCACAGAAGCAGGCGATTCTCACGGCCTTCGACGAATCGCTGGAGGCGACCGGCTTCGTACCCGAGCAGACCTGGGGCGAGCGGATCGAAGACCGTGGGAGCCAGATCACCTTCTCCGCGCTTGGCCAGCAGGCGCCGATCGACGCGAAGGAACATTGGGACCCCGACTTTGCCAAGCGCAAGATCATCCAGGCGGACCTGCGCACGCGGCTGCCCGGCCTGTCGATCAACATGGGTGGCGCGACCTCGATCGACATCACGCGGGAGGGGGTGGACAAGGCCTATGGCCTCAAGAAGCTGCGCGATGCGAGCGGCATCGCCCTGGATGCCATGATGTTCATCGGCGACGCCATCTTTCCGGGCGGGAATGATTATCCGGCCAAAGAGCTGGGCCTCGACACGGTGCGCGTGCGTGACCCGGAGGAAACGCTGTCGGTGATCGCCGCGATCGTCGCCTGCCAGAAATGAGCGGACGGGACGGCTGCGGTCGCCCCCTTCACGCCGTTAGCTTGACAGCGCTTCCAGCACGGGCACGCCTGCCCCTGTGGTCGAGGCAGCGACCGGGGCCATAGCCGCACTGCGCAGCCCCATGACCTCCATCAGCAAGGCATTCACCTTGTCCACATCATAGACATCGACCGCCTTTTGTCGCGCCGCCCCAGCCATCGCGGCAAGAAGGTCGGGGTTGTCGAGCAGATGATTCATGGCCGTAGCCAGGGCGGGCGCGTCGCGCGGCGGAACCAGCAGGCCGTTCACCCCCTCCTCGATCGGCTCCCGGCATCCGGGCATATCGGTCGTGATGACCGGGCGTCCCGTCGCCAGTGCTTCCAATATGGTGCGGGGCAATCCCTCGCGATAGAAGGAGGGCAACACGAAGACGTGGGCCGACGCGATAAAGGGACGGACGTCGCGCGTTTCCGGCACGAATTCGATCAACCCGGCCCGACGCCACGCGTCGAGATCCTGCGCCGTGTAGCCGGTGGGATTTTCCGTCTCCGGCCGGGTGAGGAGCATGAAGCGCACATCGGGCCGTGTTTGCCGCACGATGCGGGCGGCTTCGACATATTCACCCACGCCCTTGTCGCGCATCAGGCGGCCCATCATCAGGAAAGTCGGTGGGCCATCCGGCAAGGGCTGTTGTGTAAAGTACGCGATGTCGATGCCCGATCCGGGCACCTGCATCACAGGCTGGTCGGGCGCGACGATGCCGTTTTCGAGCATCAGGCGACGATCATCCCCGTTGAAGACAAAGATGCAATCTGCGCGGCGCACCCCCAGCCGGTACAGCCGCGAAACAGCCGATCGCAACAGCGGACGACCGTCCGCCTCTGTGCTGAACACATAGCCAAGGCCGCTCATGATCGCATAGAAACGCATGCGTCCAAGCAGCCTGGTCGCAAGGCCGCCATAGATGATCGGTTTTTGCGTATAGGCGACCACTACATCGGGACGCTCCGACTGAAGGAGTCGCCAATAATGGAAAAACGTCCATGCATCGCGCAGCGGATTGGTCCCCGCCCGCGCCATGGGCGTCAGGCGGAAATGCACACCCATCTTCGAGAGGGCCGCGATCACCTCAGGTTCGCCATCCGGCGCGCAGGCAACGACATCATGCCCGGCCTCGACCATCCGGGCGATCAGCGCGCCGCGAAAATTGATCAGCGACCAGGACAGGCTGGAAAGGATAACGACCTTCATTCCGCAGGGCTCCCCACTATGGCACTTCCTTTCGCCAGACAGAGGATGATCTATCATGCTCTGGCCGTGTGCCTGCGGGCGCATCGGTAGATACCCATTAGAGGCAGGCGGCGCGCGGCCTGTTCTGGCCATTCCGTGCCGCAATGGCGGGCGCCATACCCCCAATGAGAGGCGCGCTAATCCTGTCGGCACAGTGCCGGGATAAAGGATAGTAGCTGATCGAATGCTAACGGGTCATCCTCCGCTCCGTTAGCATGTCGGGCATGAATCCGTTCAGGCAGCGCCGCCCGTTTCGAGAAGGATGTCCCCGATGTTGACAGCCCCGCAAGCACCGGGAGGGTGGAGCCGGTGAGGATCGCCGCGCTGACGGACATTCATGCAGTCAGCAGCACGCTGGAGCAGGCATTGTCCGCCGCCCGACGGGAGGGTTTCGACGTGCTGCTGCTGATGGGCGATTTGCTGACCTATGGCGTCGCGCCGCTGGAAACGATCGCGCTGGTGCAGGACGCGGTCGCTCGCGATGGAGCGATCCTGATTACCGGCAACCATGACCAGATGTACCAACGGGCGACGGACGCCGGGAGCCGCTATCTGGACAGGCTGCCCGACTGGATTCAGGAGACGGTGGCGTGGACGAATGAACAATTGCCTGCGGGCGTGATGGACGCCTTTGACTGGCGGCAACATTGGTCCGCTGGTCCCTTGTTCGTCGCGCACGCAAACCCCTATGCTTTTGGCGACTGGCGCTACATCAATTCGGCCGAAGAGGCGGAGGCCGCCGCTGTCGCCCTGGCCGAGCGCGGTTTTCGCTATGGCCTGTTCGGGCATACGCATCGCGCTCGCCGGTTCGATTGCGCCACGGGCACTATTTTCACGCTCGGTTCGCTGGGTCAGCCAAGAGACGATGGAGAAGGACATATGCAATGGGCGATGGTCGAAATACAAGGGGATGAAGTCAGGGTGAGCCCCCGCCCCCTGCCCTTCGACCGCAAGGCCCATCGGCAAGCGATCCGCGCCACCAGTCTGTCCGTGCCGACGCAGGACCGGCTCTGCGGGTTTTTCGCATGAAGGCGCTCGTCACCGGCGCGGGCGCTGTTCTGGGACAGGGCATCATCAAATCGTTGCGGCAATCGTCGCTCGACTGCACGATCGTCACGGCCGATCCAAACCCGCTGTCGTCCGGCCTCTACTGGGGCGATGCAGCCTATCGCCTGCCCTTCGCCGCTGATGAGGCGTTTGGTGCGCGGATCGAGGAACTGCTGGATCGCGAACGGCCGGATATCGTGATGGTCGGCACCGACGTCGAGCTATCCTTCTTCGCAAGCCAGCGGGCGCAGCTTGAGGCCGCGTTCGACACGAAAATCATCGTCAGCGATCCGCGCGTCATCGCCATCGCGGACGACAAGCTGGAAACCTGCCGCTTCTTTGAACAGGCTGGACTCAATCCCCCTGCTTCGGCTTCGGGCGACGATCCGGCGGCGATCGCGGCGCTGGTCGAATCTGTGGGCTTCCCGCTGGTCGTGAAGCCGCGCATCGGCGCGCGGTCCGTTGGCGTGTCGATCGCGACCAGCAAAGCCGAACTGGACGAAGCGCTGGCCGGACGGACCGGCTTGGTCGTGCAGGAATGTATCGGCGATCCCGACTGCGAATATACCGCCAGCGTCATCGTGTTCGATGGTGAGGTGCAGGCCTCCATCGTCATGCGCCGGGACTTGCGCGACGGGAACACCTATCGCGCCTATACCGGCGATTATGTAGAGTTGAACCAGGCCGTCCGCGCGTTCGGCGCTGCGCTGCAACCCCATGGTCCCGCCAATTTCCAGTTCCGCCTCGACAAGCAGGGCGTTCCACGCGTGTTCGAGATTAACGGGCGCTTTTCGGGTACCACGCCGCTGCGTGCGATGGCGGGCTTCAACGAAGTCGAAATGTGCGTTCGCAAGCTGTTATACGGGACGCCGATCGTTCAACCGCCCATCCGAACGGGTGTCATCCTGCGCTTTCTGGACGAGATGTTCGTAGCCCAGGAGCGTATCGACGCCGTGCTGTGACGGACCCATCCACAACCATCGCCCTTACCGGAGGATCGGGCTTCATCGGCAAACGCTTCGCCGTTGTCGCCAGAGCCAAAGGCTATCGCATCCGACATTTGACGCGCCACGCGGCGGAGGACTTCGCGCCGGAAGATGAGGTTTGTCCTTTCGATCTGGAGGCACCGACCCACGATGCCGCGATGCTTCAGGATTGCACCGCCCTTGTCCATCTGGCGGCCTATATCCCCCCCGACCATAGCGATCCGGCGGCGGCGGAACGATGCTGGGCCATCAATGCGGGGGGCACGCTGCGCCTGATCGAAAAGGCCGCGACCGCAGGCGTCAAACGCATCGTCCAGACGACCAGCGCGAATGCCTATGCCGACGGTGTGGACATGCCGGATGAAAATGCGCCGATGTTCCCGCGCAGCCGAAGCTATTATCTGGGATCGAAAATCCTGCAGGAGATCTACGCCACCGAATTTTGCCGAACCAGAGGCATGGCGTTGACGACGCTTCGGCTGGCGTCCGTCTATGGTCCGGGGCAGACCACGGGCGCGCTGGGCATCATGGTACGCGCTGCGGTTGAAGGACGTCCCATGGAGATTATCGACGGCGGGCAATTCGGCGCGGACCTGGTCCATGTGGACGATGTCGTGCAGGCGCTGATGCTGGCCGTGGAGCGCGACTGTTCCGGTCCGATCAATGTGGGCAGCGGGGTTCGCACGACCATAAAGACGCTGGCCCGGATGATTGCGGACCTGACCGGCGGGTCTGTCATCGAAAGGCCCGGAGAGGGAACGTCAGGCGACACCGGCTTCCCGCCGCTCGACATTATGCGGCTGCGGTCCCTTGGCTGCGATCCGAGTCCCTTATCGGCGGGGCTGTCGACCATCCTTCACCAACACTGAGCCGCAGACCGGCGTCAGCTCACCGGAAAGCCGCAGTTGACAGCAGGCACCGCCCCCTGCCCCGTCCCGACCCGAAGCAAAAGCTGGCCCGACGCATCCTGATCGCCGGCCCGCTCGTTCAGAAACTCTTCCAGATTGGTGTAGCCATCGCCATCGGCGTCCGCGGTGCCGCTGGTGATCCCCTGGCTGCTTTCCCAGCTATCGTCCATGCCATCGCCATCCGCATCGACATAGGGCGTGCCCGCCGCCAGCGCGGGCCAACCACCCACTTGCGTCGGGCTGTCGATGATCGCCCCCCGGCAGGCCTGAAAATCGGCGACGACACGCTGATCCGAAGCATCCCGGGGAAAGGCGCCGCCAAAGGACAGGACGTCGCGCACCGCCTGCTCCGCGCTGGAATAATGCTGCACGGTCAGCGTGCCGATCACGCTGGCGAGCAGATATTTCCAGTCGGCGGGGTCGAAGAACAGCCGCTCGTCATCGCTGGTCGTCCGTCGGCGACCGTCGATATTGCCCGAAACATAAAAAGCGGCATGGCCGGGAAAAGTCGAAAATGCCTCGTCATAATCCGCGCCATGGATTGGCAGGCCCCGGACCGAATTTGGCCCCAGCGAAACCCAGTTGCCAATCACGTTCACTTCGCGCGTAACGCCGCTGGCCGGGTCCGATTGCCTTTGCAACATCGAGAAATATTGATGGGCCTTCTCCGCCATGTTGTAGGAAACAAGATTAACCAGATCGACCCGCGCCCCTACCCCCAGATTGGGCATGCGATCGGTGGCATGCGCGATCAGCATATGATGCACGGTGATGTCGCTGCCTTCGACGAACATGCCCTTCGCATGTTCGCCCTGTATATGCGTCGAATGGCTTAGACCTTCATATATCAGCGACCATTGCACGGTTATTTTACTCGACATCTTGGTCGAATTGAACGGTTCGTCCGTCGCCCAGGACAGCGACACATGATCGATGATCGTGTTGGTGGCCCCTGCATCCACAGTAATCGCATCGGTTGTGTCCTGTTTCGCGCCCGATGTGGGACCGGGACGAATACGGATGTGCCGCACGATATTATCCGGCGCGTTGAAGAAGATCGGCGATCCGGTCAGGTTCGATGGCGCATTGCGGATCGCAATGCCACCGCCCGGCGCCGTCTGCCCCGCGATCGTCAGATTTCCTGCGGTCGGCTTGATCTGCGACAGCAGCTCGATCGTACCGCTCACGCGGAATATGCAGGTCCGCGCACCCGTCGCCATCATGCAGGCGCGCAGCGAACCCGCACCGGAATCCGCCAATGTCGTCACGGCGATCACCTGACCGCCGCGCCCCCCGACCGCACCCGCGCCAAAGCCTTCGGCGGTGGGAAAAGCCCTTTGACGGCCATCGGGCAACTTAGCGGGATTATAGGCGCTGGGTGCAAGCGAAGCCGGAGGCGTAGGCGTGGGCGCAGGGGTAGGCGTGGGAGTGGCCGTTGGCGTGGGGGCCGGCACGACAACCGCAGAACTGCCATTGTCACCCCCGCCACATCCCGACGCCAGGATCATTGCGGACATCGCAAAGATAGGACGGAAACGCATGAAAATCCTCGCCAGACACAATCAACTGGCGGCACTAACCATATTCCGACGATCCATAATATTGTGCGAATGGCCGATGCCAAACACCAAGCGGGCAATAGTATCACGCTATCCCTGCCCAGCATTGCAGGCGCCGTTGTCCGCCGTTACGTCAGTGCAACGCTGCCCTTATCTGCGGCAAGAGAATGCGGGCGCCCGGAATCGACAGATGGTGACTGTCAAAATAGAGCGGTCGGCCATCGACGGACGTAACGCAATCCGTGCGATTGCAAAGGGCATCCTCCGGATAGACCCGATACAGCGCCCGCCGCCGCCCGAGCTGATCCAGCAGCCGCAGCGCTTCCGACTGGCGCCGGTCATAGATGTCACGCGATATGGTGAAGGCAGCCGGATTGCCCCCCTGACTGTTGATCCGCGCCAGCGTGGAAGGGATGTCATAACCCGTTTCAGGTACCGGATAGAGCAGCACGACTTTCTTGTCCGCCAGCAGCAGCCGTTTCACCAGCGCATAGAAAGCATAGCGAAAATGGCGACTGGCATCCCGTGTGAACGGTTCATATTCATGCCCTGTCGCATCGAACAGCCGTGGCAGATTGCCGTTGGTTTCGGCCGGACCCTCGACCATCCGCCCTTCAAGATAGAGCGACCATCGCGCGGCCAGAATGACGGTATCGATTTCCGGGTGGCTAAGGACATAATCAAGGCGCTTCTGGTTGCCCGCTATGCAGGCCGCGTCCGTGCCCAGGCCCAGCAAGGGCGGACAGCGTGGCGTAGCACCATAGATCGTGCTTTTCCCTTCCTTGGCCAATACCTGCATCGCGCCAAACAGCGCTCCGGCATGGGAATCCCCCCACAGAAACAACTGTGCCTGGTCCCGCGGACCGATCGTGCAGGGCGATCCCTTACGAAGCTGAAGTTCCACATCGGCGCACATGTCCGCTTCCGGGTTCATCGACAGCGCATAGTCGGAAAGGCGCTGCGTCGTCTTGGGAAAGCGATCTGGCAGGCCGTTGGCCGCATAGATGCTGCCGCCCGCGAAGATCGACAGCGCCATCACACCGCTCG
Source organism: Sphingobium aromaticiconvertens (assembly GCF_037154075.1). Lineage (NCBI taxonomy): Bacteria > Pseudomonadati > Pseudomonadota > Alphaproteobacteria > Sphingomonadales > Sphingobiaceae > Sphingobium > Sphingobium aromaticiconvertens. The sequence goes on along the minus strand of NZ_JBANRJ010000001.1, from coordinate 817,213 downwards.
CAAGCCGCAAAATGGGCGTGCGGATGCGCCAGTTCCTGCTCTTGCGAAACGGCATTTCGATAGTGCGCCAGGACAGCGCGCCCACAGCCAGCGAAAACAGCAGAAGACCAAGCGATTCCAGCGTCGTCAGTTTCTCGATCGCATAGTAGCGGACAAAGACGAAGATCGGCCAATGCCAGAGATACACCGAATAAGAGATGAGGCCGATGAAAACGATCGGCCTTTGCGCCAGCAGGCGATTGATCGCAGGCTTGGCATGTTCACCGGCATAGAGGATCAGTGCCGTCCCTAGGCAGGGCACCAGCGCGCTGATTCCGGGAAAGGGCGTCAGGTCGGAATAAAGCAGGACCGACCCCGCTATCAGGATCGCTCCGGACAGGCTGAAAAATCCCGTCAGTCGGGCAGGCAGCACTGGAAATACGCGCAGGGCGATCAACGCACCGAGCAACAGTTCCCAGGCCCGAAATGGCGCAAGGTAGAAGGCGGCGCTCGGATCGATCCGCATCATAAGCACCGCACCGAAGAACGATAGAAGCGTCAGGGCGAGCATGACCGACTTTACAGAGTGCGGCCACCATCGCTTCAGAAGGCTCAGCAACAGCGGGTAAACGATGTAATATTGCTCTTCCACGGCCAAAGACCAAGTGTGCAGCAATGGCTTGTAATGGGCATCCCCTTCGAAATAGCCCGCCTGCTCCCAGAAGAAGAAATTGGAGACGAACAGCGTCGTGCCCGTGATATTCCGGCCCAGACTGGCCAGATCGCGGGGCAGTAACAAAAATACCCCAGCCACCAACGTGACTGCCAGCATCGCGAACAGGGCCGGGAAGAGGCGACGAACCCGTCGCTTGTAGAAGGTGATGATGGAAAAGTCGCCGTGATCGATATCCGCCATGATGAGGCGTGTGATCAGATAACCCGAGATAACGAAGAAAATATCGACGCCGACAAAGCCGCCCGCGAAGGGGGCAAGTTCGGCATGGAACAGGATGATGACGATGACGGCAATCGCGCGCAGACCGTCGACATCGGCGCGATAGGTCGATGCACTGCCACCAGCGGGCAGGACGACGGGTCGGGCATTATCGAGCACAGCCAGAAATCCAGTTGCTTGAGTTCAAACCGCGAGGGTAAGCGGACAGACTATCCCTTCACTCCGATCGCGCCAGCCGCTCATTGGCTGTACGCCAAAAGGTCCATGATGCCAGTCTGCGCACACAAATGCGCAGGCCGGCGTCAATCTGCCTCAGACCTGTTGCGGTTGAGACTGGGACTGGGACTGGGACTGGGACTGGGGAAGCGGCACGCGGCCGGCAGCGCTTCCGCGCATCCACCAGATATCGCTCAGAACAGCGGTCAGCGCCCCGAGCGCGATATGGGCGATATTCGCCCCCATGGCGCCGATATGCGGGATGAGGGTGAAGGCCACCGTAAAAAAGAGCAGCGTGGACGCGATGGAAATCCGCATCACCACCCGATGCTCGCCCATAGCCAGCAAGGCCGCCCGCGACGGCGCGGCATGCAGGTTGAGCGAGACAGCGACCAACTGTGTCAGCAGCAGCGGATAGGCCCCGGCAAAGGCGGCGCCAATGGCGAAATGGATAAGGAAATCGCCTGCCAGATAGCCGGCCGCCAGCGCGCAAATACCCAGCGACGCCAATGCCCACTGGATTTGCAAAATCATGGACCGGAACGTCGCCATGTCGCCCTTTACCCAGATGCGGGCCATGTCCGGATAAAGGACTGCCTGCACCTGTGCGCCAGCCGTCTGCGCGACCTTCGCCATGCGCTTGGCGATATGATACATGCCTGCAGCCGCCGGCCCGGCGAGCGCGCCCACCAGCAGCGCATCAACCTCCTGCGTGAATGTCCGCAGCGTGGTCGACATGTTCGTCGACCAGGCAAAGGCCAGGAAACCGGGGAAGCGTTGCCGCAGATTGCGCCAATCGGCGCGCAGCGGATTGGGGATATTCTGGATGGCAAGAGCGCGAAAGCCCAGCCCGATGAAAAGAATCTGTCCGGCAACCTGCGCCACGGTCCAGGCGACCATGAAGCCAACCAACCCATAGCCCTGCGCCGCACAGAGCGCCGCCAGCCCGATACGCAGGACGTTCGCGACAAGCTGTGCGTAGGCCAGCGTCCGGAAATGTCCTGCAAACCGCAGGGCTGCCGTCGGCATGCCGTTGATATTGCACAACAGCGCAATGGAATAGATAGTCACCAGTTCGACATGCAGCGACGACAGGCCGAACAATCGCCCGCCCGCCGCCGCCAATATTATCGTCGATAGACCCGCCAACAGCGCTGCTCCCACGTCGAGAGTCAGGCCGTAGAGGTAGAGTTGGGACAGGCGGACCTTGTCATCCGGTCCTTCCTGATCAGCCGCGAATTTTATGACCGGCTGCCAGGATTCAAAGCGCATTATCCGTTCGACAGTTCGACCGAAAGTCAGCACCAGCACCATGATGCCATAGCTATATGGCCCCAGGGTTCGCGCGGCAATCGCCACGCTGAGCAGCATGATCCCCGCATTCATGAAACTGCCGGACAACAGATGCCCTATGCTGGTGATCCTGCCACGGAAACCTCCCGCCCGTCCCAGGACACCCAAGCGTGCACGCATGGTCGCCATATCCGTTCCGATCACGGCAAATGCAGGAAGATCAGGCGGCTACAGACGCCAGGCTGTTCACCGGCTGATCAATGGCGGCTACCCCGATATCGGTTTCGCTGCCAAGGCCGCGATTGACCGCCCAGATCGCCGCCTGGGTGCGATTCTGCACGGCCAGCTTGCGCAGGATCGCCTTCACATGGACCTTGACCGTCGCTTCACTGATATCCAGCTGACGCGAGATGATCTTGTTCGGGTGCCCCATGATCAGACAGCGCAATATTTCAATTTCCCGCACGGACAGATGAGCATCGCCCCAGCCGCGTTCGCCATCGTCATTGCCATAGGCCGAAATCTGGAATGGAAGTTCATCGGCCAGCCGCGTCGGCATGACCTTTTCCCCCATTGCCACCAGTTGCAGAGAACCGATCAGCGGCGCACAGGAAATTTCCTTGACGATATAGCCGTGGACACCCATGCGGAACGCCGATGTCATCGCATCCATGTCAAATTGATCTGACAACAGGACGAGGCGCGCATCAGGAAAACGTTCATGCACAGCGCGAATATTCTCCAGATCACCTTCATCGGAGCCGTTGTCCATGACGATAAGATCTGTTCTTTGATCTTCCAGCGGTTCAGCATCTCGCAACCGCGAATGATGGTCGACCGATTGCGTTACTTCGAAATGATCATCCGCCAGAATCCGCTTCAAACCTTCACGAACAATGGCATTCCGCGCCAACAGCGCAACACGAACTAGGTTTTGCATGTTTAAACCCCTTTCAAGTGGTCAAACCTGCGATCCCGAACCGATAGTTTTATCATTTTAGGAGGATGCCCCGAGTCTCGCCCACACGACTCATCCACGTTGATGATAATAGTGCTTAAGCCCTTACAAGGATAGCTAATAGAAGGTTAACATCTGAATTAGACCAAAAGTACTAGTCATATTGCTTACACAACGTAACCATATAGCTATCCAGAGCCACCAATCACCCGTCTCTTATATTTTTGCAGTGCGGCAAATTTCACCGAATAGTGAACCTGCACCGACAAGTGTTAGCCAGAATAAAGGCTGAAATCTGTCCAAAAGTATTAATCTATCTGTCGGACCACCTGGAATGCTTCTGCTGCACTGCGGAATACATTTGCGCCCCTCAATCTTGCCAGGGCAGTCAGCGCCTCAATAGACCGTTCGTCGGGGAAATCCTTAACCTGTGACTTGAAGCAGGCAAATGCCGACAGTTTACGATCCAGTTGTTCGCCAATATCCACGAACATATTCGGCGTGAAGGCAGGCGTTATTCCCGGTGCATACCAGTTGGTTTCGGATAATGTCTCATAGGCATAGACCCGGGCTGGCGTCATGGTCGATCGCGGTCGTGCAAATACCATCCCTGACGTAAAGGCGACCTGATGGTCGAAATGGATATCCCCGATGAAGGGAAGAAACAGGGTGTCGGGCTGCACGTTGCGTAACACCTCATCCACACGGACGTTGACGTCGGCGATCGGCAGCGTGTCCAGTTCGGCCGCCGGCAAGTCCAGCCGATGGAGCTGGGTCACGCCCAGCATCCGGTGGGCAATCTGTGTCTCGGCCATCACCTGATCGACTTGCGCGGGCGTAAAGCGGGGAGCCATTCCGCGCGTCATCAACAGCACATGCACCTGCGCGCCCTGTGCGGTCAGGCGCGCAATCGTGCCGCCACAACCAAGCACCTCGTCATCGGGATGCGGGGCGATGACCGCCGCACATTTGACTTGGCTCAATATGCTCATAATGCCCCCAGACGTTGATGCGCGGCAGGCAGACGCCCCGTTGCGCTGCTCCATTCGGTTATGTCGAGCAGATTGCCGTCGCCGCACATGACGGCAAAGCCGTCGCCATGGCGGGTGACGACCTGTCCCGCCTTGGCGTGATGGCCTGTCCCGTCGATGGCCTTTGCAGACCAGATGACCAGTCGATCCTGCCCCGCGCCATCCTTCCCCGCCATGGTAAAGGCACCGGGATAGGGTCGTCCCACCGCGCGCACCAGCAAGGCGATGTCCTGTGCCCGTGCCGTCCAGTCGATCCGGCCATCCTCCGCCGTCCGTCGCGCCGCCCATGTCGCCAGCGCCTCGTCCTGCGGATCATGTCGCTCCCGTCCTGCGGCAATGGCGGGCAGCGTGCGATCGAGCATAAGTGCGAGCGCCTGCATATGCTTCGCATACAGGCCTTCCGCTGTTTCCATGGAGCCGACATGAAAGAAATACTGATCCAGTATCGCCCCGGTATCGACCCCCTCGTCTATCCAGAACAGCGATCCCGCAGTGATGGGTTCGCGGTTAAGGATGGTCCAGGGAATGACGGCGCGACCGCGAAGCCGCGGCAAGGCGGCGGGATGATAGCCGATGATCCTGCCTGGCGCACAGGCGCTCACCCCTTCCCCGCAGATCTGGGACCAGCCGATCACCAGGATGACATCAGGCGCGGCGGCACGCAGTTGCTCCAGCGCATCGGGATCATTCACATTGCGGACCTTGTACAGCCGCGCGCCGACCTGCGCCGCGACCGGCGCGAGGTCCACAAAGTCGGAATGGCGCGCCGCCAGTTCAGCGTGGAGGGTCAGGACCAGCGCGGCCTCCCAGCCCTGCGCCCGACCAACCGCCTCCAGCCCGACCTGCGTACTTTCAACTGCTCCGATGATGGCGGCCCGCAAGCGCTTTCTCCAATTCCGTCCGATTGATTTTCTCGCCGCGCAGGATGACGTCGACGGTGTATAAAATGGTAAGCAAGTCGATCCGCCACGTGCGATTGGCGACATACCAAAGGTCGAGTTCCAGCTTTTCGTGCAGGCTGAGCAGGGTATTGCCGTTGACCTGCGCCCATCCGGTCAGGCCGGGTCGAACACTGCACCGCAAGCGTCCCTCAGCCCCCATCTCTTCGATCGTCTGGGGCAGAAGGGGCCGTGGTCCCACCCATGCCATTTCCCCCACAACGATGTTCCACAGTTCGGGCAGTTCATCGAAGCGGGATCGGCGGAGAAAGTGGCCGATCGCCGTGATCCGCGCAGCGTCGGGCAGTAAATGCCCCTCTGCATCCCGCAGATCGCGCATCGACCGGAATTTCTTCATGGGGAAGGCCTTGCCCCCGCGCCCGGCGCGAAGCTGGCGGAACAGGATGGGTCGCCCCTGCGCGATCAGCACAAGCAGCGTAAGCAACGCCAAAAGGGGCGCCAGCACGATCAGCAGCAAGGCCGCAAAAAAAGGTCCGGGCCTGATAGCATCGCGCATCATCTTGTCCCCGACAGGGCTTGCCGGACACCGGCGCGCGGCAACCTGGCCGAAAGATGCAGGCATTCGACGACCTGTGCGTTGACCTTTTCAACGTCGTAACGCTCGACCGCCGTGCGGCGGGCGTTGCTGGCCATCTGAACCAGTCGGGCGCGATCCTGAAGCGCATCCAGCATCGCGTTGGCCAGCGCCTGGCTGTCGCGCGGCCGGACAAGCCAGCCATTGACGCCCGGCTCCACCGGTTCGCGGCAACCAGGCGTATCGGTGGTGATGACGGGCCGCCCCATCGCCAGCGCTTCGAGCAAAGTGCGCGGCAGGCCTTCACGATAGAAGGACGGCAGCACGAAAACATGGGCCTTCGCCAGATCCGGTCGAACATCGCGTGTTTCGGGCAGATGTTCGATCAGTCCGCTGGCGACCCACTCGGCCAGTTCGTCTTTCTTGCAGCCGGTAGGGGTTTCCGTTTCCATTCGACCGAGCAGTTGAAAACGAGCCTGTGGGTGGTGCGCCTTGACGATCCGTGCGGCCTCGACAAATTCCGGCACGCCCTTGTCCCGCATCAGGCGGGCGATCATCAGGAAGACCGGGGGCGTGCGCGGCAGGGGGCATTCGGAGAAATGCGCCGTGTCGATGCCCGATCCACCGATCTGGATGACATGGTGGTCATAGCCAATGATGCCGTTGTCCATCATCATCCGCCGATCATCCCCATTGAAGACGAAAATCGCGGCTGCGCGCGCCACACCAGCGCGATACAGCCGACTGACGAACCTGCGTAGCAGCCAGCGATGATCGGCCTCTGGACTATAGACATAGCCAAGGCCACTCATCAGGGCGTGAAAACCCCGCAAGCGCAGCAGTCGCATCGCCAGACCGCCATAGATGATCGGCTTTTGCGTATAGGCGATCACGGCATCGGGCCGTTCCTGCCGCAGCAAGCGTAGATAATGAGCCAGGGTTTCGATGTCCCTGAACGGGTTGGTTCCGGCCCGCGCCATCGGCGTCAGGCGAAAGCGGATCCCCATCCGGTCAAGGGCCGACACGATAACCGGGTCAAAGTCGGGTGCGCAGGCCACGACTTCATTGCCCTGTTCCACCAGGCTACGCAGCAGCGCGCCCCGAAAATTGATCAGCGAATAGCTAAGGCTGGACAGCATGACGATCTTCACGCGGGCAGCATCCGGCCCAACAGGAACGATCGACGCGGAATGCGTATCTTCATATGCCCTTCCCCCCGTGGCCGTTATAAACTTGGCCGCCACGACCGATGGATACGGATGTCCGGTCCCGCTTTGCATGGCTGACGCATTCCTTCGACGGCGAGAATAGGCGCGCCCCGATAGAGCGGGAATGTGGGTATTGGAGCGATATACTTTGGGATAGGTTCAGCGCGTCGCCAGCGCGAAATGTGCGAATTCGGCCGCTTTCGACCCTTCCTGACACGCACCTGTACCCCGTTTGGTACTATCCCGGCACCAGCCGGATAGGGACCGCCATAAAGGATAGTGGCTGTTTGGGCGATTTCCGTGGCGTCCCGCGCTGTTAGCCTTGGGAGGTCTGCAACAGGGGCAATCTGCGGTGGGCGCACGCATTCCGGCGAGCAGCCCGCGGCCCTGTTACCAAGGTTCGAACTTCATGGCCGCCACCAACGTCGATCAAGCGATTGTTCCACCGGGCCGATCCCCGCTTTCCCCGCCGACCCGTTCGGTCGTATCGCAGGACGGCATCATCGGACGCGTGAACGCCATGGTCGTCCGTCTGCTGATCCGCGTACCCCAGATCCGCGTTGCGGTGATCGCGTCGCTGGACCTGATGGCTGTTGCCGCAACCCTGCTGATCGCGCTGACGTCCAAGGGGATGCATGTCACGGCCGGACAGCCGGGCGTCGTCCTGCTGTTTTCGATCCTGGCGGTCAGCGCATTCTTCCTGACAGGCCTCTACCAGCGCAGCTGGCGCTTCCTGTCTTTTGGCGACGGGCTGTTCCTGACGCTGTCGGTCGCCGTCGGCCTGACCACGGCCTGGTTCGCTGCTTTGGTGACACATGTGCTGGATGGCACGATCACCAGCATCGGTGCGGCCATGCTCATTCATTACAGCCTGTTGTTGCTGGCGATGGCGACCATGCGCGTCGCCCGGCGCGCGGCACGCGAATATTGGCGGCGGTGGGTGAGCGCGCCCAGCCGGGTCGATGTGAAGCGCGCCCTGCTGCTGGGTGAAGCCGATTGGGCGCGCGCCATGATCGACCTGATCCATGCCGACGACCGGTCCCGGATGGAGGTGGTGGGCGTGCTGACGCCCAACGGGCGCGACCGCACGCTGCGGATTGCTGGCGTACCCATTTTGGGGACATCGACCATGTTGTCCGCCATCGTCGCGATGCTGGAAATCCGCAGCCGTCGGCCCGACTGCATCGTCCTGCGCGACGATGGCCGCACGCTCGACCGGCGGGATTTCACCAAACTTGTCTCGCTGGCCGAAAGCCTGCAACTGAAGGTCGCGCGGGGCAGCGACCCCTGGGGCCAGATGGCGAAGGGCACGCCGCGCGTCGACCTGGAATATATGCCACTGGCCGAGCTGCTGGGCCGCGAGGAAATCAAGCTGGAGCGCGGCTATGTCAGCCGCATGGTCACGGGCCGCCGGCTGTTGGTGACGGGCGCGGGGGGGACGATCGGCAGCGAACTTGTCCGCCAGCTCGCCCAGTTCAAACCGTCGGAAATCGTCCTGCTCGATCATGCCGAATATAGCCTTTATGCCATCGACATGGAGGCGCGGGAGAGCTTTCCCGACATTCGCTTCCACCCGGCGCTCTGTTCGATCCGGCAGCAGGCGGCGCTGCGTGATGTGTTCGACCGGCATCGCCCGGAAATCGTGTTCCATGCCGCCGCATTGAAGCATGTACCGATGGTCGAGGAAAATCCCTGCGCGGGCGTCCACACCAATGTCATCGGCACCCGCAATGTCGCCAATGCCGCCTGCGAGTTCGGCGCACGCGCCATGGTGCAGGTGTCGACCGACAAGGCAGTCAATCCGGTCGGCATGATGGGCGCAACCAAGCGCGCGGGCGAACTTTATTGCCAGGCGCTGGACCTGATCGGCGAGGATGACGAAAATTCGCCGCGCTTCATGACAGTGCGGTTCGGCAATGTTCTGGGGTCGAGCGGATCGCTGATCCCGCTGTTCGCCCGCCAACTGGCACAGGGCAAGCCGCTGACCGTCACCCATCCCGACATCGAACGCTTCTTCATGACCGTGAAGGAAGCCGTGCAGCTCATCCTGCAAAGCAGCGCGGAAGCGATGCACAATGATCGCGGTCGCGGCGCCATTTTCGTCCTCGACATGGGCGAGCCGATCAAGATCGTCGACATCGCCCGGCGCATGATCCGTCTGGCGGGGCTGGAACCCGACATCGATGTGCCGATTCAGTTTGTGGGGCTGCGCCCGGGCGAAAAATTATATGAAGAACTGTTCGATACCTCGGAAGAGCGGATCGACTCCTCGATCGCCGGGGTGTTCGAGGCTCGTCCGCTGCCGATCCCGCTGGCAACCCTGTCGCAGCGCTTCGACCATCTCGAACGGCTGGTACAGCTCGGCGAGACGGAGGCCGTCTGTCAGCAGACGCATGATTTGATCAAGGCGCCCCCGATCGCCTTCGACCGCACGGCGATCGTCCATGACCTCAGCGATCATGCCGCCGCGCGCGCCGCCATTCTTTCTGTAGCACCGATGGAGGCCTGATTCATGGCTGACCTGAATATCCAGATGCCTGCCGCACCGATCCCGTCACCCGTCCTGCCGATTATGGACGAACCGTCCATCCTGCCCATCCGGTCTTGCTGGCCACATCATGATGAAGATGAGATTGCCGCAGTGGTCGACGTCCTTCGCAATGGCCGGGTCAATTCGCTGGTCCATGGCGAACGCGGCCGCGCCTTTGAACAGGCATTTGCCGATTATGTGGGCATGCCCCATGCAATCTCGCTCGCCAACGGCACATTGGCACTGGAACTGGCGCTGCGGGCATTGGGCGTTGGGCCGGATGACGAGGTGATCGTCCCCGCGCGCAGCTTTTTTGCCACAGTGAGTTGCGTCCTTGCGGTTGGCGCCACCCCGGTCTTCGCCGACATCGACGCGGAGAGTCAGGGGATCTGCCCTGCCTCCGTCGAACGCATGGTGAGCGCACGGACGAAGGCCGTCATCTGCGTCCATCTGGCGGGCCATCCCTGTGATATGGATAGGCTGGTGCCGCTATGCCAGACCCACGGCCTCTGGCTGATCGAAGATTGCGCGCAGGCCCATGGCGCCGCTTGGCGCGGCCAGAAGATCGGGTCGTTCGGTCATGCCGCCGCCTTTTCCTTTTGCACCGACAAGATCATGTCGATCGGCGGCGAAGGCGGCATGTTGCTGCTGGCTGACTACGACCATTGGACGCGAGCCTGGGCATACAAGGATCATGGCAAAAACCCGGACAAGCTGCGCACGGCCGGCACGCCGGGTGCCTTTCGCTATGTCCATGACAGCTTCGGCAGTAACTGGCGCATGACGGAGATGCAGGCTGCGATCGGCCTGGCTCAACTGGCCAAGCTGCCTCGCTGGCTGACGGCCCGGACCCGCAATGCCAATATCTTGCGTCAGGATCTTGCCGGTCATCCGCTGATCCGGCTGCCCGAATTTCCCGACCATATCGACCATGCCTGGTATAAATTCTATTTCCAGCTTAACGTGGACGCGATGGCCCCCGGACGCAAAGCCATGGACCTGATCGCAGCGCTACAGGCAGCAGGCATCCCCTGCGGCAGCGGCTCCTGCCCCGACATGTCGCGCGAAGCCGCCTTTGCGGCGGCGCCACCCCGGAAAGACGGGGCGCTGTCCTCTGCCAATGGACTCGGCGAACGCAGCGTGATGCTGCCGGTCGATCATCTGCTGGACGAGGCCGATATGCACGCCATGGCGCAAGCGGTCGTCCAGTTGGCAACGTCCTTCATGCAACAGGAGGGGCATGCATGACCCCCCCATCATCCAACCGCCTTTCCGAATTTCTGCCCGAATTTCTGATCGTCGGCGCGGTCAAGGCGGCAACGACCTGGATTCACGCGCAGTTGCAGGACAATCCAACCCTGTTCCTGCCCGACCCGGAACCCCATTATTTCAGCAGCGAGTTCGAGAAAGGCCCGGAATTCTACCGGGATTTCTTCGCCGACGCGCCCAGCGGCGTTCGGCTCGGAGAAAAATCGGCGGACTATCTGGCCCATCCCCATGCGGCCAGCCGGATCGCACAGTTGTTGCCCGACGTGCCGCTGGTCGTGCAACTGCGTAACCCTATCGAACGGGCCTATTCGGATTATCGAATGTTGTACCGGCGCGGAACGGTGCGCGGCGCGCCCGAGGAGTATTTCAATCGGGCAACCACCAGCCAGCCGCGCTTCCTGGACGATGGTCTCTATGCCCAGCATCTGTCCCGCTGGTATGATCTGTTCCAGCCCGCGCAAATCCACGTCCTGCTGTTTGAGGACGTGAAACAACGCCCCCGTGCCACGGTGGAAGCGGTGTGCGATCATATCGGCGCCCCGCATCATTTCGAGGAAGTCTTGCCGCAGGGCCGCGTCAATGACGGATCGGCCCATTTCCTGCCCTTGCCGATCCGGACCGTGCTCGCCCCGTTCAAGGAAAGCGTGAAGCCCTTGCGGGACAGCCGTGTGTTCAATGGCGTTCGCAGCCTGTTCGCGCGCGAAGTGCGTTATCCGCCGCTGTCGGACGACACCCGCGCGCGCCTCGCTGATTTCTATGCCTATGACGTCGAACGGCTGGCCGGGATGCTGGGACGGGATCTGAGCCACTGGCTGACGCGGGACCGGATCGCGGCATGAGCAGCGACCCGGATAAACTGGAGCTGTTTTTCGCCCAGGAGCCATCCGGGACGGCCGATCTGGGCGCTTACCAGAATCCGGTCTATCATGGCCGATCCTTCTGGCTGACGATCGCCACGACCCTGCTGACGCTCGCCGTCTTCTTCACCGGCTATCATGAACTGCGCCTCAGCTTCATCAACCTGACGCTGGCCGACATCTGTTTCCTGGTGGCGCTGGTCGCCTTCCTCAGCCACGGGATGATCAATACCGTCCCCTTCGGTCTGATGACCCCGCTATGGCTCGCGGCGCTGTCGCTGATGCTGGGCGGGCTGTTCTTCAGCTCACTGGTCTATGGCGACCTGTCGCGCTGGATCGTCATCGCGCTTCAATATCTGGTCGCTTTTTTCTTCATTCCCATCGTGCTGACCGCGCAAAGCCGCGCCACGGTGCAACGGCTTGCCCTCATCTTCGTCATGGGAGCGACGACGATGGAGGCCATTGGCGCGCTCGTGACCCTGCTCTTCACGCACAATACAGCGCCCGGCATACTGGGCGCAGAGTTCCTGACCGGAAACGGGCGGCTGGGCGCTTTTGCCGGTGAGGCGAACTGGAACGGCATGTTGATCTCCGCCGCGTTCACCATGCTTTATTATTGCCTGCGCGAGCGGTTGGCGCCGCGATGGATGCTGGTGATCGCCGGCTGTATCCTGGCGTGGGGACTGTTGCTGACAGCGTCCTTCACAGGCTTTATGGCGACCACGGTCGTGACCGCCTTCACGCTCTTGCTGCTGGGCGGGCGCTATCTGATGCGTGGCGTCATCGCCATCGCCGTGGGCATTGCCATTTTCGTGGCGAGCGGCGCGCCCCTGCCCGCAACTTTCAGTAAGCGGGTCGGCGGCGCCATCGCGTCGGGCGACATTTCCCAGGCGGGCACATTTTTGGGACGGGTGGAGCTGATCAAGGAAGCCTGGTCGATCGCGGAAGATACGACGCTGCTCGGCGTGGGCGCCGATGAGTTCCGCAATGTCAGTGTCATGCAGCAGCCGGTCCATAATCTCTATCTGCTCATCTATACCGAAGGGGGGCTGCCTGCCTTCATGGGCCTGCTGGGGCTGCTGGGGCTGATGCTGGGCATGGCCTTGCAAGGTATCCGAATACGACGCTCCGAAGGCGTGCTGGCGCTGACGGTGATATGCGTGTTCCTGATCTATACGACATCCAGCCCACATATGTATGCGCGCTTTTTCCTGATGCCCTCGATGCTCGCGCTCTCCCTCCTCTTCGTGCGCGACGATCCCCAGCCGGGGGTGGCCCACCCATCCCTTTTGGCAAGGCACTAAGCCGGAATCGCCGCGCCCTTTCCTGACCAAAGGGACTAGCCTTTCCCCACCGCCGATTCCGGCAAGACTAAAGGGGATGTCCGATGACCGGTCGTTTTTCGATCCTGTTCGGGGCCATTTGCATTGCATCGTTACCGTTGGCCGGATGCGCATCCGGCGTTGGCTCGCTGCCACAACTGCCGACCGTTGCCGCGCAGGAATACAGACTGGCGCCGGGCGATGAGCTGCGCGTGTTCGTTTATGGCCTGGACGCCATGAACAATACCTATTCGGTCAATGACAGCGGCCAGTTGTCGCTGCCGCTGATCGAGGGCGTGCCCGCCAACGGCAAGACCGTGCCGGAACTGGAGCAGGCCATCGCCGCGAAGCTGGTGGACCGGCAGATCGTGCAACGGCCCAACGTCAACGTCCAACCGATGAAAATGCGCCCCTTCTATATATTGGGAGAGGTCAAGGCGCCCGGAGAATATGCCTATCGGCCCGGCATGTCGGTCGTTTCGGCCGTGTCGGCGGCGGGCGGCTACACCTTCCGCGCCGATCAGGGCAATGTGTCGATCACGCGCAAGGTCAATGGCCGGGCGGTGACAGGAAGAGCTGGAGCAGCCAGCCCGATCCTGCCCGGCGACGACATCCGCGTTCATGAAAAGTGGTTTTGACGATGCGCGCCCGCAACCGGCTGCTCACCTCTTGCGTGAGCCTTTGCGTCGCCATCCCGTTCGCCACCCCGGCTTTAGCCCAGCAAACGGATCGACCGGCCTCCGTGCTCGATCTGGTCGCCCAGGAATATCAACCGATTGGCATAAGGCTGGGAAATATCCGGATCGATCCCGAACTCGACGCACGGATAGAATATGACAGCAACATCTATGCCGAAGCGACGGACAAGGATGACGACTGGAAGACCGTGATCAGCCCACGGCTGACCGGCACCTATGACGCTGGCACCGTAAAGATGACAGCCAGGGCGGCTGGCACCTTCCGACGCTTCTTCTCGTTCAAACGGGAAAACAGCAGTGCCGGGCTGGCCGACCTGAAACTGGGATGGCAGCCCAATGAGGGGACGAGTATCCAGGGAACAGGAGGATGGGAACGGGCGATCGAGGATCGCGGCGATCCCGAAGCGCGCAATTTCCAGACCATCGGCCCCCGGCGGATCGATGTTCTGCATGGCACCTTGAACGTCGCCCATGAGATGGGTCGCCTGGGTTTCGATGCCGAGGCGGCGGCCCGTCGCCTGGACCATGTGTCCTCCATCGATGCAGAGCGCGATCACGCCGTCTATTCGGGCAGCGCCCGGCTGCGCTATCGATTGAGCGGGCTGGTCAGCATTTTTGGTCAGGGATTCGTCAATCGCCGTGATTTCAGACTGGCCACCGACACAAGCGGGATCAATCGCGATGCCACCACCTATGGCGGACGAGGTGGCGTCGCCATCGATCCGGGTGGCACTTTGCGCGGCGATTTCGGCGTCGGCGTGTTCCGCTTCGATCCGTCTGATCCGACACTGAAAGGACGCACCGGGCTTTCGGTGGAAGGGTCCATGACCTTTCAGCCGACGCAGCGCATCGCCTTCACCCTGGACGCTTTTCAGGGCGATGTCGCGACCTTGCGAGCAGGCGCCATTGCCCGCACCGACTCCCGCCTTCAGATTGGCATGCAGTCGGAGGCCCGGCATAATCTGCGCTGGTCACTCGCCGCCTTCTATCGACGCACCAATTTCGTCGGCACACCAGTCAAGGAGCGCACGATCGGCGGCCTCTTCGAAGCGGAATATCTCATCAACCGGCTTTTCTCGGTTGCCGCGACCGTTCGCTATGGCGACCGTTCGAGCGACGATCCGACCGAATCCTACACCCGGCTGCGCGGCGGCGTCGAGCTGCGGGTACGGTTCTGAGCCATGCGCAAGAAACGCACCCTCTATTGGCTCAACTTGCCGCTGGTTGTGCTTGCGGGTGCCTCCTGCTCCGCCGGGGGGAACGCGTCGGAAGGAGAGGTCGAAAAGGTCGCACCCCGCCCGGCCGCCTTTGCAGGCGCGCTGGGTTATGGCGCGGGCAGCAAGGGCGGCCATGGCGGAAAGGTCATCGCCGTCACGACCCTGGCCGATGCGGGACCGGGGTCCTTGCGCGCCTGCATCGACGCGCAAGGGCCGCGCATATGCATCTTTCGCGTTGCCGGCCTGATCCGTTTCACCACCCGGCCGCCGATTATCAGCAACCCCTTCCTCACCATTGCCGGACAGACCGCCCCCGGCGCAGGCATCACCCTGGCCCATGCTGGTGGGGCGGTCGGGCTAACCCCCGTGCTGATCAAGAACACGCATGACGTCATCGTGCGCCATATCCGCGTGCGGCTGGACCGCACCGGTCCCGATCGCGGATCGCAGGACGCCTTCACGATCGAGAATAGCCGCAACGTGATACTGGATCATGTCAGCGGCAGCTGGGCGCTGGACGAGTTGGTGAACCCCTATGGCGACAATGATCGCATCACCATCAGCTGGTCGATCTTCGGCGAAGGCATCCCACGTCACGACAAATGCGCGCTGCTGGCAAGCGATCCGAAGGGACCGCAGACAATGAGCTTTGTCGGCAATCTGTGCGCCCATAATGGAGACCGCAATCCCGACATCAACTTCCCGCCCAAATCCTGCGTGGAGGTGGTGAACAACGTCTTCTACGACGCCCAGTCGCAATTTACGGAAATATGGGAAACCTATGGCGGGACGCCCGTGTCCGTGATCGGTAATAGTTTCATCAAGGGACCAAGCACCGCCGAACACGCTGTCGGCATCGACCTGGTCCAGATCGGCTCGACCGGTCCTGCGCGCATCTATCGCGCTGACAATCGGTTCAAGGGAAATTTCATGCACCTTGCACTGGCGATCGAAAATGAGTCGCTCAACAAACCCGACTGTCCATTGAGCCTGCAACCACTTGGCGCGGATTCGGCCTATGAAGCGGTTCTGGCAAGCGCGGGCGCCTTTCCCCGAGATGCGTTCGACAACCGGATGGTCAGCGAAACCACCGACCGGACCGGGCATATCGTCAAGGAACCAGGCAGTATTCCACCGATCGCGAGCGCAACACCCTATCCCGATGCCGATGGCGACGGGATGGACGATGTCTGGGAGCGCGCACATGGCGTCGATCCGAAGGTCAGCGATCCGTGGGCGGATGCCGATGGTGACGGGGTAGCCAATCTGGATAATTTTCTGGATGACCGGCACCGGATGCTGACCTCCCAGCCGGATATTCCGCTAAGGATGATGCGACCATAGGGTAAGCGCTGCGCCGTGCGGCGCGCATAATGATGTACCCCCTATGCTCATTCGCCCGATCACCGCTTCCGGTTCAGGATGAATCCACGGTGAGAGGGCCAACAGCACCTCTCACCGACCAGAGCCAAGCGAGCGCCCAGACCCAAGCGAGTGCCATGTCAGACAGAATAACGATCTGCTTTCCATTCGCCGGCAACCAGGTCGGTGGGAGCCATATCTCGGCGCTGGGCTTGCTGGATGGCCTCGACCGTTCACGCTATCGCATCCTGATCGTCCCGCAATATGCAGATGGCGCCATTGCGCGGTTATTTGCCGGGCACGAAATGATTGTGGACCCGGCGCTGCGCTGGACGGACTTCGTACCGGGCGAACCCTTTGGCCCAGGAAAATTCGCGCGCACATTGCGCGCCATTCCCGGCATGGTCCGCTTTCTGCGGCAGCATAAAGTGGATATCGTCCATAGCAATGACGGGCGAACCCACGCCATCTGGGGCGTTGCGGCGCGCCTGGCGGGCGCACGACTGCTCTGGCATCATCGCGGCGATCCAGATGCGATGGGTCTGCGCTACCTCGCGCCGTTGATCGCCAGCAGGATCGTGGCTGTGTCACAATTTGCCCTGTCCGCCTCGCGACCCGGATCGACCGCCAGACGCGCACAGGTCATCCACAGCCCGTTCGATGTCACTGTGAGAGTCGACCGCCGGGAGGCACGCGAAACCCTGCTGCGCGACACGGAATTGCCCGCTGACACGCTTGTCCTCGCCTATTTCGGTAACTTCATTTCACGCAAACGACCATTGGCGTTCATCGAGACGGTCGCCCGCGTCCGTGACCTGATGCCCGACCGACCCGTTGCCGGATTGATGTTCGGATCCAGCGACAATCCGGCCATGGACCTGGCCATGACCCAGGCGATCGACCGGCATGGAGCGCAGGACATCATTCGGATTATGGGCTGGAGGTCACCGGGCAGCTTCTGGATCGCTGCCTGCGACCAGTTGGTTGTCCCCGCCATTGGCGAACCCTTCGGCCGAACCCTTATCGAAGCCATGCTGGTGGGCACACCGGTGATCGCGACCCGGTCGGGTGGCAATGTCGAGGCGTTACAGGACGGCGTGCTTGGCCCACTGGTTCCGCCCGATGATGCCGATGCACTCGCGGCGCAATCCGTTCGCCTTGCTCAGGACCCCTCCCTCACCGCGCGACTGAGCGAGCAGGCGAAACGGGACGCCCGCAACCGGTTCGGGGAAAAGCAGCATGTCGCGAAGGTCAGCGCGATCTACGAGCAGCTCGCCACCGGCTGACCGGGCAGGCCCGACACCCCGATTGCCAGCGCTCCGATCAATTGTGACGTTCGTCCTTCTTGAGCAATATCTGCTGGATGCGGTCCGCCTTCAGCCGCAATATGTCCGGCATTTTTTCAGCCAGCCCGGCCGCATCGTAAAAATGAATGGTGGCGCCCATCATCGCTTCGGCGACCATATGTTCGGACAGTCCGGCGTCAATCAGATCCGCGCAGATCAATGCAATCTTGCGGCTGGCGTCAAGCATAGCCTCTTGCCCATCGGCCTGAGCTGCACCCGACTCATCAGTGCCATCATATAATGGCTGCTCCACCAAGGACATCATTCGGTCCTTAGACATCATTCTATACTTCGAACTGGGCATCATTTACGCCAAACATTAAGAAATCCTCAAAAATACTATAGACCGCTCAAAGATCGTTACAAGTTACAAAATGGCAATGAACCTTGCCACGATCGGGATATAGCTGGTCTAGCCAACCTGAAAACAGGCTTTATTTTTAAAGTCCCTGCTCAATACCACGCTCTGGAAAAATCAACTTGGAAACGCCAGAAGCAGCCGTGGTCGGGTCGTTCAGAGCATTCTTAATCTAGGGTCAGGACTCATTGATTGATCCAGAATATAACGGTCGCGGCGATGCAGATGGCGGACATGAAGGTATGGGCGCAACGATCGTAGCGCGTGTGGATGCGCCGCCAGTCCTTGATCCTGCCGAACATATTCTCGACTTTGTGCCGCTGTCTATAGAGCGCCGTGTCGTGTGGAATGGGCACTTTCCGGTTCCCCTTTGACGGGATGCAGGCCGTGATCTTGCGGTCGGCCAGTGCCGCGCGGAACCAGTCGGCGTCATAGCCCTTGTCGCCCAGCAGGACCTTTGCCTTCGGGAAGGCATCGATCATCAGTGCAGCGCCCTTATAATCGCTCATCTGCCCTTCACTGAGCAGCATGATGAGCGGTCGGCCTTTGCCATCGCATACGGCATGTAGCTTGGAGTTCAGGCCGCCTTTGGTGCGTCCGATACGTCGGGGAACATCCCCTTTTTAAGCAGGCTTGCCGCCGTCCGGTGTGCTTTCAGGTGGGTTGCATCGATCATCAACTGGTCGGGCTTGCCGCCCTTTGCTGCCAAGCCAGCGAAGATTTTGTTGAACACGCCGAGCCTGCTCCAGCGGATGAAACGATTGTAGATCGTCTTGTGTGGGCCATACTCCTTGGGCGCGTCGCGCCACATCAGCCCGTGCTTGATGACGTAAATGATCCCAGACACTATCCGCCGATCATCCACTCTTGGCACCCCATGAGACAAGGGAAAATACGGCTCGATCCGGCGCATCTGCGCCTCACTCAGCAGAAACGGAACATCCATCGGCAGCGCCTCCTAACGCTGCTATTGAATCAACCCATCACCCAATGCGCAAGCAATTTAACAGGTCCTGACCCTAGATAAAGCCATCTTCGTCATATTGTTCCGTAAATGCAATTATTACTTCTCCATGACGGCTTCGAAACGATAACTTTCCTGATTTTTAACACAAATAATTGTGTCACTCGTCCAACTTGCCGATGGAACAAGCCTACACATCGGCCCGAATTGCCGAAGTCTACCTCGCAAGGATGATAGACTCAGCAATGGCCAGGGAAGACAAGCAAGCTGTCTTCAAGGGCAATTGCCGATCACGGGAGCTTTGAACGCGGTGCATGGAGCAGCCATCCCCGATACAGATAAAAGGCGTCGCGCGAGGTTCGCTCTGCCCGCCCTTGGCGCGGGTGATGCAACCCGTCGCGCCCGCTTTGGCGAAGCGGCCGTCATCGACGACATACTGGATGAGGTGGTGTTCGCCCCCCGCTTCGCCCCTATGCGAACGCGTATGCGCGATCGGTGCAACCATCGGCTGACACCCCAGGCACATTCGCTGCTGCTGGGCGCTGGCATCGAGCCTTAGCCGCAGATGCGTATTCTTTCCATCATCACCAGCTTCACTTCGGGCGGAGCGGAAACACTCGTCACCAACCTGTCGCGCGGCTTTGCACGGGTCGGACATGCGCCGGTCGTAGCGGCCCTGTGCGACGCAGAGACGCTCGGCAACAGCGCAGCGTTTGAGCAGATATTGCGATCGAAAATAACCGATGGCGGTGGCGAAGCCCATTCCCTGGGGCTGTCCGCCCGACGCGACCCGCTTTCCGGCATGATGGCCTTGCGGCGGTTGATCCGCGCGGTCCAGCCAGACGTTATCCACACCCACACTGCCCGCGCCCTGCCGATGCTGTGGCTGGCCCGGCCTGCCGCGCCGGTGGTGCTAACGCATCATAACACGCGCTTTTCCTTTCCTCTGCCGCTTTTCCACCTCTTCGACCGCGTTGCGGGCGAATATGTGGCGATTAGCGAAGAGTGCGCCAGGCTGATACGGTCGCACACCAGCCGACGGATCACGGCGATCCGCAATGCCGTTGGCGAGGACTATTTTACGGACACACCACGTTCGCGACCTGGAGATCCGGTGCAGATCATCAGTGTCGGCGCACTGACGGCGCAAAAGGATTACCCCACGCTCATCCGCGCCGCAAAGCCTTTACGAGCGCGCCTTGCCGAACGCGGCCAACGCGCACAGTTCCGCATCGTTGGCGGCGGCGCATTGCTGCACGACTTGCAAAGCCTGGTGAACGCCGAGGGTGTGTCCGACATGGTCGAACTGCTCGGCACTCGCAGCGACATAAACGACCTGCTTTTACAGGCGGACCTGTTCGTGAACAGTTCCCTCTATGAAGGATTGCCGATCGCGATCCTGGAAGCAATGGCGACCGGGTTGCCGGTCATCGCGACACAGGTTGCGGGCAATGTCGATATCATAAGCGATGGCGTCAACGGCCTGCTGGCTCAGGGAGGATGTCCCGAGGCATTGGCCGCAGCGATCGACCGGTCAATTTCCGATCCGGCCTTGCATGCAGATTTGTCCCGAGGCGCGATCACGACGGCGCGCGGGCATTCAATCGAGGCCTATGTCGACAATCATCTGCGCGTGTACGAAAGGCTGCGTGGCGTCGTTCATACGGATGCTGTTTCGGCGACCACACCTGCCAGCCTGTCTGCCTATCCATAAGTCTTAGTCAGAATGCGCGCTGTCAGCCCCCCAATAGCTTTTGCTCCGGGTCGACAGGAAGCGGCACTATCGGCGCGGATCAAAACGCTTGGGGAGCGGGCAATCATGATCACCCGATCGACGTCCGAGGACAGTGAATGACATATGCAGCGATGATCGGCGACCGGCGCGCAGCGCCAGGCGACAAGAGGAACGAGCAGACCGTCGACATGACGGGGCAGCCCGAACTTCAGCAACTGACCGTCCGCCAGGCATGGCAGATGTTGCGCCGCCATCGACTGATGGTGGGCGCCATCGTCGGGCTGTCCATGCTCGTCACGCTCGTCACCCAGTTGTTGGCCACGCCGCAATATCAGGCCGCTTCGACGATCCAGGTCGAACTTAATGATAATGCCGGCGCCAACCAGGCGGAAATTGCGGCGCGCAATCAGCAGCGCGTGGCCAACGAAGCGCGCACCTTCCGTTCGCGAGCACTGGCGGAACGCGTCGTTCGCGACCTCCGGCTCGTCTACAATCGATCCTTCATGGGCGAAGCCATCGTGACCAACAACAAGAAGGTCGGGGAAGCCATCGATAGCGCATCGCTCAAACTTCAGGACATGACCAAGATACTGAGCAGCCCCGAATCCGATTTCATCGACGTCGTCGTGACCACTGACGACGCGGAACTCGCGACCCTCATCGCCAATCAATATGTAAAGAGCCTTCAGGCCCAGCGCACAAGCCGTCGGAACAATCGTCGGGACGAGATGTACGACGCCATTTCGCGCGAAGCCCAGCGCATGGCTGTCGCCTTGCAACAGGCCGACAGGAAGGTCGCCGATTTCCGCCGCAACCGCGGCATGCTGGTCGGTGCGGGCGGCACGGAAGATCTGCAACAGATCAACCGGATCGCCACCGAAACGGCATCGGCCAGCGGCATGCAGGCCGCAATGGCCGCGCGATCGGCGGGTGTAGCGCGGGCGGCTTCGATACGGACGACCGCAGGCGCCACCTCCTCCCTGCTGCAGCAGCAGCAACGGGACTATGACACTTTGCTGCGGGAAAAAGCGCGCCTGTCGGCCAGCTTTGGCCCCGGACATCCTGATCTGGTCACACTCAATGCCCAGATGACCGAGCTGACACAGAATATGGGCAAGGAACAACGCGCCGTCCTGGCAGCGTCCCAAGCCAACGCGGCGGCGGACGCCGCCCGCGAATCCGGTCTTGCCCAGAGCGAAGCGGCCAGCGCGAGCGCGCGCGCCTCCCGCCTGGCCGCACAGCTTCAGGCGATAACAGCCAAGGCTTATGCCAATACGCAGAACTCCGTGGACCTGGCCGAACTGGAACGGCAGGCGGACACCGCGCGGCAGGTCTATGTCGCGACTGCCCAGCGCGCGCAGGAAGTGAAGGCAGAACTCTCCTCAACCGGCGTCAATTCGACCCAGATATCGGGCGCGGTCGTGCCGACCAGCCCGATCTATCCGACCCCCAAGAAAGCGCTGGCCAGCGCCTTTGCCGGCTCGCTCATCTTTTCGCTGCTCCTGGTGCTGGCGATCGAGATGTTTGACAACAAGCTGAGGACCAGCGACCAGGTGCGGCGCCTGTTCGGGCTGCCGACCTTTGCAATGCTGCCCAACATCGACACGGACGCCAGCGCCGATCCGGAGGAAAGCCTGGTCATTCGCGAACCGCAGTCGCTGTTCGCCGAGGTTGCGCGCTCCCTGCACGCAGAGGTCGCGCAACTGGCCAAGAAGGAAGGACCGCAGACCGTTCTCATCACATCCCCCCTGCCCGGCGACGGCAAATCAGTGGTGGCGCTCAGCCTGGCGGCGGCGGCCTCTGCCATGGGGCGGCGGGCGGTGGTGGTCGACCTCGACCTGCGTCGTCCGGGCGCCTTGCAGGAAATGCAGCGGCGGATTGACGGTCCCGATCTGGTCGACTTCCTGTCCGGCGAAGTCGATGGACCAAAGGCGTTGATCAGCAGCGAGCGTCCGCATGAAGAGCGGGGCATCACGACTTACAAGCCAACCGTTTTGAGCACCCGCGAACCGGTGCGCGACCCGGCATCGTTGATACGGGTCGGCCGCATCCGGATGTTGTTCGACGATTTGCGCGAACGCTTCGACCTGATCATCATCAATGCGCCTGCGGCGCTGGCCGTGCGCGACGCCCGAACATTGACGGACGTGGCCGATTCCACGCTACTGGTTCTGCGCTGGGGGCACACCACGATCGAGCAGGCCCGTGCCTCCCTTCACCTTCTGCACAACAATGTGGCGGCGGCGGTGTTCAACCGGGTCGATTATGTGGAGCATGCGCGGCGCGGCTATGGCGACTCGGTGCAATTCTATGTCGATGCCGCCGCTTATTATAGTGGCGAAGTCCCTCGACCCCTTAGCTGGCGCGAACGCATAAGCGATGTCTTCGGGCGGATAAGGGGTCGCCGTATCCATGCGTAACCCGGTCGTTCCCAACATGCCACGCCACAGCCCCTCAGCATCAAGGGATAAGGACATTGCGGTGCTGGTGATCGACCCTTCACCGCTGGGACGCAGTTGCACGCTTGCCGTGCTGGACCACGCCGTTGGATTGCGGGCGCGAGGGACCGGCGACATCGCTGGAACGCCAGACGGCGAAAAGCCCGATCTGCTCCTGTTTCAGGGATTCAAGGCAGGTCCAGCGAATGCGAGCCGGGCGGCTCAACTGACAGATGCAGCGATTCGCTGGCCGGATGCCGCCATGATTGTCATGGCGGATGGGAACGAAACGGACGAAGTGCTGGATAGCCTGCGCCACGGAGCGCGTGGTTTCCTGACCAGTGATGTAGGACTCGACCTGCTGGTCGAGGCGATACACGTCGTCCGCCGCGACCTGATCGTCTATCCCAGCCACATATTGCAGGTCGTGCGTGATGCGCTGGGCGAAAGCAGCTCTCCCCGGACGGGCAAGGGCGATATAGATCATCGGCGGTTCCATGGGCTGACCCCGCGCCAACAGGATGTCCTGCGCCTGCTTGCGCTCGGCCTGTCCAACAAGCTGATCGCCCGGCAGCTCCTGATCAGCGAAAGCACGGTGAAGGTTCATATCCGGGCGATCATGGAACAGGCGGGCGCCCGCAACCGGACGCAGATCATCGCCCATTTCCTGGGACAGAACAGCCTGCCTGCGAAGGTGGAAATGCCGTCCTGAAGCGACGGAACCGCCGCCTCTTCACCAGGATTTAGAGGCTGGCGCCCGATGCGATATCGGGGGCGGCAGCAGCTTCGGGACCATCAGCGGGGCCACCGATCAGGACGAAGCGCTTGTCGCAATAGCCGCAATCGACATAGCCATGCTCATCGATTTCCAGGAAAACGCGCGGATGGCCGAGCGCGGCGGGAATGTCACCTGATCCGTCGCAGGCGACACGGGATTTGGAAACGCGGAGGATTTCGGGCGGCTGGGTCATGGCCGCTCGTCTACCAGCGTGATCGCGCCGCTGCAATATGGTGCAGCGGCGCGGTTTCACGGAAAATCAGGCCAGTTCGACCGCCATCGCCGTGGCTTCGCCACCGCCGATGCAGAGGCTGGCGACGCCACGCTTGAGGCCGCGTGCTTCCAGCGCCGCGAGCAGCGTCACCAATATGCGCGCGCCGCTGGCGCCGATCGGATGGCCAAGCGCGGTCGCGCCCCCGTTGACGTTCAGCTTTTCGGCCGGGATGTTGAGATCGCGCGCCGCGATCATGGCGACCACGGCAAAGGCTTCGTTGACCTCGTACAGATCGACATCTTCAGCCGACCAGCCGGCCCGTTCCAGCAGCTTGCCAATCGCGGGCACCGGCGC
The DNA here is from genome assembly GCF_037154075.1 of Sphingobium aromaticiconvertens. Taxonomy (NCBI): domain Bacteria; kingdom Pseudomonadati; phylum Pseudomonadota; class Alphaproteobacteria; order Sphingomonadales; family Sphingobiaceae; genus Sphingobium; species Sphingobium aromaticiconvertens. Next base: position 792,658 of record NZ_JBANRJ010000001.1, on the reverse strand, counting down.
GGTGGTGAACAGGCCCGGTTCATGCGCATGGGCGGCGTGGGCGACGACCGTGGCGACAATGGGCAGGCCCAGCTTCTCGGCGACGCTCTTGCGCGTCATCACCAGCGCGGCGGCGCCGTCCGAGATGGACGAAGCGTTGGCGGCGGTGATGGTGCCGTCCTTGAGGAAAGCGGGCTTGAGGCCGGGAATCTTGTCGGGCCGCGCCTTGCCGGGCTGTTCGTCCACCGCGACGACGGTGTCCCCGCCCCGGCCCTTCACCGTAACCGGTACGATTTCCTTTTCGAAGCCGCCGCTGTTGATCGCGGCATTGGCGCGCTCCAGCGAGCGCAGCGCATAATCGTCCTGATCGGCGCGGGTGAACTGATATGCCTGCACCGCGTCCTCGGCAAAGACGCCCATCGCCTTGCCGGGTTCATAGGCATCCTCAAGGCCGTCCATCATCATCGTATCGATGATCCGGTCATGACCGATGCGGGCGCCCGCACGATGCTTGGGCAGCGCATAAGGGGCGTTGGTCATGCTTTCCATGCCGCCCGCGATGATGATGTCGGCGCTGCCTGCGGCCAGGGCATCCCATGCCATGATCGCCGCCTGCATCCCCGATCCGCACATCTTGTTGACGGTCGTGGCTTCCACCGATTTGGAGAGGCCCGCGCCCAGCGCCGCCTGACGCGCGGGCGCCTGACCAAGACCGGCGGGCAGGACGCAGCCCATATAGATGCGGTCGATGGCATCAGGGCTTACGCCAGCGCGCTCGACGGCGGCGGCAACGGCGGCGGAACCAAGCTCGGTCGCTTTAAGCGCGGAGAGCGCGCCCTGAAAACCACCCATTGGCGTGCGGGCGTAACCGGCGATGACGACAGGATCGGTCATGGACATGTCCTTAGAAACGGAAAAGCTACTCGTGAGTAGATGTGGCGATGCCGCGGCGGACTGTCAACCGTCCGCCCCGCGCATCCGCTCGATCAATCCATCGTCGGGATGACGAAGCTCTGGTCGCTGACGGACCCGCCGCTGGGCCAGCGCTGGGTGATCGTCTTGACCCGCGTGTAGAAGCGCACGCCGTCCATGCCGTACTGGTTCATGTCGCCAAAGCCCGACCGCTTCCAGCCGCCGAAACTGTGGTAGGAGACGGGCACCGGGATCGGCACGTTGATGCCGACCATCCCCACCTCGACCGACGCGGCGAAGCGGCGGGCGAAGTCGCCGTTGCGGGTGAAGATGGCGACGCCGTTCCCGTACTGATGCTCCGAGGGATAGCGAACAGCCTCCTCGAACGTGTCGGCGCGCAGGATCTGAAGCACGGGGCCAAAGATTTCCTCCTGATAGCTTTGCATCTGCGGGGTCACGCGGTCGAGCAGCGTGGGGGCCAGGAAATAGCCGTCCTCATAGCCCTGGAGCGAGAAGCCCCGGCCGTCGATAACCAGTTCCGCGCCTTCCCTGACCGCCATGTCGATATAGTTCTCGATCCGCGCCTTGTGCTGGGCGCTGACGACCGGGCCATAATGGGCGTCGGGATCGGCGGAGATGCCGACCTTCAGCTTCTCGATTTCCTCGACCAGCTTGGCGCGCAGGATAGTGGCGGTCTGCTCGCCCACCGGGGTGACGACGGGCAGCGCCATGCACCGCTCGCCCGCCGAGCCATAGGCCGCGCCAAGAATGTCGGCGACCGCCTGATCGATGTCGGCGTCGGGCATGATGATGCCGTGATTCTTCGCGCCGCCCATGCACTGCATCCGCTTGCCGTTAGCCGCGCCGCGACCATAGACATATTGGGCGATGTCGGAGGAGCCGACGAAGCTGACCGCCTTGATATCGCGATGGTCGAGGATCGCGTCGACCGTCACCTTGTCGCCATGGACGACGTTGAGGATACCCTTGGGCAGGCCCGCCTCGATCAGCAGTTCGGCCAGCATCACCGGCACCGACGGATCACGCTCGGAGGGCTTGAGGATGAAGGCGTTGCCGCAGGCGATGGCCGGGGCCAGCATCCACAGCGGGATCATCGCCGGAAAGTTGAACGGGGTGATGCCCGCGACCACGCCCAGTGCCTGACGCACCGAATAGACGTCGATGCCCGGCCCTGCCCCTTCGGTATATTCGCCCTTCAGCAGATGCGGGATGCCGCAGGCAAACTCGACCACATCCAGACCGCGTTGAATGTCGCCCTTCGCGTCGGCGATCACCTTGCCATGTTCGGACGCCAGCATTTCGGCGAGCGCGTCCATATTCTTTTCAATGAGCGCCTTGAAATTGAACATCACGCGGGCGCGGCGCTGCGGGTTCATGGCGGCCCAGGCGGGCTGGGCGGCGACCGCGCTGGCGACGGCGGCATCGAGATCGGCGGGCGTGCCGAGTTCGACATGGGCCTGCACCTGGCCGATGGTCGGCGCGAAAATCTCACCCAGGCGGGGATTTTGCGACGGGGCGACGGAAACGCCATCGATGAAATTGGTAATGGTGCGCATGGGCAAGCCTCTCCTTACATTGTGTTGTGGCCCTGATAGGGTATGTAATGGTGCTGAGAAATCGACATAATCGACTTAGGGATATGCGTATATGTCCACACCTCTTATCTGGGACGATCTGCGGCTGTTCCTTGCCATAGCGCGCGCCGGGCGCATGACGGTGGCGGCGCGGGCCGTCGGGCTGGACCAG